>CAUUTJ010000014.1:0-29846 GCA_963548045.1 uncultured Streptococcus sp. | reverse complement strand
TTATCAAATTTCCTAGAAAAAGTAAAGAAATTTAAAGCAAAATTCCCAAAAAAATCGCAAGCAAACCACCCAAGTAAGTCACAAGTAAATAACTATAAAATGTCTTCTTGTCATTGAGCAGTCTTTGGAGTTCATCATTCAAGGTTGAAAATGTCGTCAGACCACCACAAAAACCCGTTGCAAGAATAAGATAGACTTCTTTAGAGTGCACATGATTGTAGAATAAACCGATCAAAAAACAGCCCAGAATATTGGCTATGAGAGTTCCTAGTGGCATTATGGCGCTTTGATTATAGCGAGAAAAGAAATAACGTACAAGAGCGCCCAGTCCACAAGCCAGTGCTAGATAGATTACTACCATTTCTTCCTCCCTAAACAATAAGCTAATAAAAATCCTCCTCCGACACTCAAGAGCAAATACGTAACCAAACTAAGGTACCGCCCTGTATCCAGCAATTTCACTGCATCTAATAGGAGACTAGAAAATGTCGTTAAGCCACCACAAAATCCTGTTCCAAGTGCTAGAATGACACCTTTACTGCTTCCTTTAGAAACCAGATAACCTTTCACAAGATAGACTAAGCAGAAAATCCCTAGATAATTGACAATCAATGTCCCCCATGGGAAGTCTGGACTAGCTGGTAACCATTTAGATATCTGATAACGGACTAATCCTCCTAGCATACCAGCTAGAAAGATTCCTAGTGGATAGAATGGTTCTTTTTTCATTTGATTGTTTTATCCTGATAATCACGTGAACGTTTGAGAATATCTGAAAAAGTTACAACAATCGTTTCTTCGTACTTTTTATTGCTGACGCGATTTCTGACTTTTTCAAAGATAACTTCTTCTCTTTTGGTATCCAAGATTGGTTTTCCTGTAGACTTTTTATAAGCAACTACACCCTCAACTAGATGCATTCTTTCTTCTAAGAGTTTTACGATTTGGTCATCAATTTGATCAATTTCTTGTCTAATAATATCTAAATCCATTGAGTCTCCTTCCTTATTTGAATCATTGTTTAAAAAGCTACTAAATAGGCAAGTTATTCTCAGGTATATCTAACAAAAAACTGCACTGACATCTATCATCAGTGCAACTACATGCTTATCCCACTTTGGCAGCCAATTCTTCTGCAAATTGCTCCAAACGTTCGATATCTTCATCTTCTGCTGAAAGGTCTACTTTAACGCACTCTGAACCTTTTTCAGCTCCTGTTGCTACAAATACACGATCAAAGTCGTCGACAGCCTTACAGAATTCGTCATAGAAAGTATCACCTGAACCAACTACACCATAGATTTTACCACTTAAGTTAAGATCTGCTAAATCCTCGTAGAAGTCCATCATTTCGTCTGGTAATTCTCCATCACCATATGTATAAGTTGCAACAATAGCGATGTCTGCTTCTAAAAAGTCAGAAGCGTCAACTGTTGTACACTCATCAACATCGACATCTAATCCACATTCTCTTAATTTATCTGCTACAATATCTGCGATTTCTTCAGTATTACCGGTCATACTGGCAAATACAATTTTTGCTAATGCCATAAGGTCCTCCTCAATTAATCTTTCTCCATTATATCACATCTTTTTCATTTTAAAAATAAAAACTCTTGTGCTACAATGAAATGAGAAAGAATTGAGGTTCAATATGGAAATTTGTCACCAAATTTTAGAAAAAATCAAAGCATACGATACTATTATTATTCATCGCCATATGAAACCAGATCCAGACGCCCTGGGTAGTCAGGTTGGATTAAAAGCCTTGCTTGAACAACATTTTCCTGAAAAAACTATCAAAGCCGTGGGTTTTAATGAACCAACCTTATCTTGGTTAGCTGAAATGGATCAGGTAGATGATAAAGACTATGAGGGCGCACTTGCGATTATCTGTGATACTGCAAACACAGCTCGTATCGATGATAAACGATATACTCAAGCTGATACCATTATTAAGATTGACCACCATCCAAATGACGAAGTTTATGGTGATCTTGTTTGGGTAGATACTAACTCTAGCAGTGCGAGTGAGATGATTGCTCTCTTTGCTGAAGCAACTAATCTAGTGCTATCAGATTACGCTGCTAAAATACTCTGTGCCGGAATTATTGGTGATACAGGTCGTTTCCTCTACCCTTCTACTTCTGCTCGTACCCTTCGAATAGCAAGTCAACTCAGAGAACACAATTTTGACTACGCTGAATTGACACGTAAAATGGATACTATGAGCTTTAAAATTGCCAAACTCCAAGGTTATGTCTATGATCACTTAGAAGTTGATGAAAATGGTGCTGCCCGTGTCATTCTGACTCAAGAAATCTTGAAGAAATACGACGTTACTGATGCTGAAACAGCTGCTATCGTTGGGGCTCCAGGTCGTATCGATACTGTTAGCCTTTGGGGAATCTTTGTGGAACAAGCAGACGGTCACTATCGTGTACGTCTACGTAGTAAATTTGTCCCTATCAATGGTGTCGCAAAAGAACATGATGGCGGTGGGCATCCTCTTGCTAGCGGAGCAAATTCTTATTGTTTAGAAGAGAATGAGCTCATCTACCAAAAATTGAAAAACTTACTGAAAAATAGATAAAAAGTCTTGCCAAACTTCTGATAATCTGATAGACTAGTATGGTAACAATCTATGGCTCGCAAAGAGACCATGGCAGAAAGGAAATATTGCAAAATGAAAAAAGATATCCATCCAGAATATCGCCCTGTTGTCTTCATGGACACTACTACTGGTTACAAGTTCCTCAGCGGTTCAACAAAGTACTCTAGCGAAACAGTTGAATTCGAAGGTGAAACTTACCCATTGATCCGTGTGGAAATTTCATCAGACTCACACCCATTCTACACTGGACGTCAAAAGTTCACTCAAGCAGATGGACGCGTGGATCGTTTCAACAAAAAATACGGTCTCAAATAATCAACCACATCACTTGCATAAGGTTGAACAAAACAACTTCAAATCGAAGTTGTTTTTTGTTGCTTTCACTAGAATCATCGATGATGATTTCAAATGTAGATTGACTAGAAATAGTAGTTTATCTCCTCCTGCTACTTTCACTCGAAAATATGCAAAAAAACCTGTCAATCAATATGACAGGCTTTTTATAGAATCATTATTTAACTGCTTCTTTAAGAGCTTTACCAGCTTTGAATGCTGGAACTTTAGAAGCTTTGATTTTGATTTCTTTACCAGTTTGTGGGTTGCGACCTTTACGAGCTGCACGTTTACGAACTTCAAAGTTACCAAAACCGATCAATTGAACTTTTTCACCAGCTGAAAGGAATTCAGTTACAGCTGCGAATACAGCGTCAACTGCTGCTGCTGAATCTTTCTTAGTCAATTCTGTAGCTTCTGCTACTTTAGCGATCAAATCTTGTTTGTTTGCCATGTTAATGAATCCTCCAAAATTATTTCTAATTAACACTTATAATCATAACCTAAAATTCCTTTTAGGTCAAGTCAAAAACACCTTTTCTTTAATTTTTCTCAATTTTTTTAGGAATTATAATGAATTAAGATAGCCCAGGCGTTTTCTCCGGTATGAGTTTGGATAATAGAACCAGTTTCTAGGACTGAAATTGGCTTTTCAACGTATGGTTGAAGCACCGCTTTCATCTCATTTGCCCATTCGTTAGTACCAGCATATGAAATTCCAATCTCGGCAACTGAACGATGTGACAAAGTCTCTACTAGTTCATCCAACCATTTTTTAAAAGTTTTTGCACCACGTCCCTTCACAATTGGTTGAAGTTCATTATCTTTCATTTGCATCACTACACGAATATTAAGCAGTGAGCTCAACAAACCTGTTACACGACCAATACGTCCACCTTTAACAAGGTTTTCTAAAGTAGAAACACCGATATAAAGTTCTGTGTGATTTTTAACGTCTTCGACATGTGCTAAGATAGTTTCTAGATCTTTTCCTTCTTTAGCTAATCTAGCAGCTTCTACAACTTGAAACTTCAACGCTTGGTCTGTAAAAGAGCTATCTAAAACAGTGACATCAGCCGATGAAAGACTTGCTCCTTGACGAGCTGCTTCTACCGTACCTGATAGAGCATAAGACATGTGAATCGCAAGAACCTGACTACCATCTTTGCCTAAGTCATCAAATATTTCTGCAAAGAGTCCCACAGGTGGTTGACTAGTCTTAGGAAGATTTTTACTTGCTTGCATCAAGCGAAGAAACTCACCTTCTTCAAGATCTGCATCTGAATAGAGGACACTATCAATCATTACAGATAGAGGCACAACTGTAATATCTAGTTCTTTGACCACTTCTGGTTCAATGGTAACAGACGAATCCGTTACAATTTTTACTTTTGTCATAATTCAAATCTTTCTATTTTCAAATTTTGTGATTATTCTACTTAACTATAACAATTATATCAAAAAATAACTAAAAATTCATACTGTTTCTATCTATTTTGATTGCTTATTCTTAATTTTTTTTTAGACGTGTTTGCAAAAAAATAACCGCCTGTTTAAAGGCGATTATTCGAACATTTTAAATGAGATGATTATACAATTCTTGCATCTGAATATCATCTGGAACTAGGTCAAGATAGACCTGAATGTATTCTGTTGCTTCTTCTAACTTCCCTAGTTCTCTTAATAAATAAATGTATTGTTCCAAGAACTCCGGATTATCCTTCAATTCTGTAGCGAGTTCTTTATAAAGCTCGTAAGCCACGTCCAACTCCTCAGTTTCCTGGTAGCTACGGGCAATCATCCATTTTGTTAAGAGATTTTCAGGTTCATGCGCTTCTAAGGCTAAAATATCTTCATATCGCTCTTGTTCTTGGTAGATGGTCGCTAAGCGCAATAAAATCTCTTCTTGATCTTCAGCATTCTCTTGTGCTTGTAAAAGATAAGCTTCGGCTTGTTCTGGTTGATGCAATTCATAAGATAACTGAGAAGCAAGGAGCAATAAACGTGTTTCAAAAGGATTTTTTGCCAAACCCTGTTGAGCAATTTTAAGAGCTTCTTCCGTTTGATGTTCCTTATGGAGTGCCTGGCTATAGCCATACTCATACCCTTCAAAATCTGGAGAAATCGTATCTAATTGTTTAAAGTATAAGGCTGCTTTTTGGTAGTCCTCTTGGTCAAAATAGAGACTTGCCAGTTCATAGGCCGTTTGGTCGTCATATTCTAATTCCAAGGCTTTTTCAAGAAACTCAATAGCAGATTCAAATTTTCCAAGTCGTGCATATGCAAGGCCAATTCTCTGATAGGTTGAAATTCCAGTTTGATCATAGATAATGCGATTATCTAGTTTGACATAGCCCTTAATGGCTTCTAAATCGTTTCCTAGCTCGCTATCTAGCTCTGCTAGTCCAAATATCAAGAGAGGATCATCAGAGTAGTTACGAGCTTCTAAAAGCTTCTCACGCGCAACATCTGTCAAACCTTCCATCTGATATAAATCAGCCTTTAAGGCAAGAGCTGATACATACCATTCACTCTCCGGACCAATATTCTCTAAATAGTCAAAAGCTTCCTCAATCAATCCATCTTCGCCAGCGATTGCAGCTAGATTGATGTAGACTTCTGGAAATTTTGGTGCTAATTTCTCATAAATTTGCCCTGCTTGCGGGTAGAAACCTATTCCTTCGAGATATGCAGCAAGTTCAAGAAGCACTTCATCTGAGTCTTCTTCTAAAGCTTTTTGAAAGAAAGAATCTGCTCTTGTTAAATCTTGTTGCTCTAACGCTTCAAGCATTTGTTGACTATTGTTCACGATCAGTCTCCTCTATTGGATCATAAAGTCCACTAACTTCTTTGTACCAATCAAAAATCTCTGAGATGACTACTTTAGCAGAAGCATAGATTGGAATTCCTAGCAATACTCCCCAGATACCAAACATAGAACCCGAAGTCAAAAGTACAAAAAGAATGGTAATTGGGTGAATATTCAATTGGCTTCCTAAAATCAGTGGTGAAACGAAACGACCTTCAATGGTTTGCTCTACAATAAAGACAATAATAACTTTTAAGAGCATGACTGGACCTGCAATGAGACCCAACACAAGGGCTGGAAGCATAGCAAGGAAGCTTCCAAGATAGGGCACAAGGTTCAATACACCTGCTGTAACACCTAGTGCTACTGCATAACGAAGGCCAATAATCTTGAAGAAGATAATAAACATGATAGCTACGATTACAGCGACCGTAATTTGTCCTCTAACGTAGTTCGCAAGTTGTTGGTTCACATCTGATAGAACCTTACCTACTGGTTCTCTTAATTTATTTGGTAAAAAGTGAGTGATATAATCTCTCAACCCTTTTCCATCTCTAAGAAGATAGAAAAGCATAAATGGCATGATAATCAAAGCGACGATTACTTGGGAAGTTCCACTAATAATAGCACTCACCCAGTTAACAGCTTTGGAAGAGATATTACTTGCCCATGCAGTTGCCTGAGTTGAAAATTGCGCTAAAACCTGTTCCAGTTGAGGTCTAAAGTCATCTGGCAAACGCTTGGTTACAAGATCATCAATCACTCTGTCAGCATCTTCTATATAACTTGGCACATTTTGCGCAAAAATGACAACTTGACGTTGAAGGTTTGGAATCGCAACAGCAAGGCCTATAATCAAAAGAAAGGCGATTATCACAAAGATAATACTAATGGCTAAGACACGGTTTATCTTGTACTTCTCCATCAAATCTACCAGTGGATTCAATAGATAAAATAGTAGCCCTGATAAGATAACAGGCAACATAACTACAGATAAAAAGTCAATGACTGGTATAAATAAAAAGCTGATTTTACTGAGAATAAAAATATTAAGACCTAACAGTAAAGTCACCAAAAAGACCGTGACGGCCTTATTATCTAAAAACCATTTAAAAAACCAAGATAAGTTAAAGTGTTTCTCTTTTTGTTCCATGTTTTCTTCCTTTCCTATGTCCTAACATTATACCATTTTTTAGAAAAATAAGGGGTTTTTATAGGGGTTTCATTATAGAGAAATAAGTTCTTCCTACGTTGAATTAGCTTACTATTTCTTCTCTAGAATTTTCATGTAGTAAATCTTTTATGATATAATGGAAGTATATTTTCTTAGAGGTATGAATATGAAAGAAACATTATATTTTGGAACTTATACTCGTCGTATATCCCAAGGGATTTACAAGGCCGATTTTGATACCGAGACAGGTGAACTAGCAAATTTAGAACTCTTTGCAGCAGAACCAAGTCCAACCTATTTAGCATTTGATCAAGACCAACATTTATACACTGTAGGAAGCCATGATGGTAAAGGGGGTATTGCAGCATACAAGACGGATGGTAGTCTCCTTAATCATGTCGTTGAAGAAGGTGCTCCTCACTGTTACGTTGCAGTTGATGAGAAGCGTAGTCTAGTCTATGGCGCAAACTACCATAAAGGACAAGTGCTAGTCTATAAACTAAAAGAAGATGGCAGTCTTGAATTAGCTGATATCGACCAACATACCGGTCATGGTCCACATGAAAACCAAGCCTCCTCACACGTCCATTATACAAATTTAACACCAGACCAATATTTAGTAACCTGTGACTTAGGTACTGATGAAGTTACTACCTATGATGTCAATTCAGAAGGAAAGATAAGTCCATTAGCTACTTATAACTGTACTCCTGGTGCGGGTGCGCGTCACCTGGTTTTCCACCACCACTACAAGATTGCTTATCTCATTTGTGAACTCAATAGTACGATTGAAGTGTTGATTTACGATGGAGTTGGACAATTTGAAAGAATGCAGGTCATTTCAACCTTACCAGATGACTATAAAGGGTTTAACGGCACTGCTGCTATTCGTCTCTCTAAAGATGGCAAATACCTCTATGCTTCGAACCGCGGACATGATTCTATCGCAGTATATAGTATTTTAGCAGATGGAAGTTTAGAGTTATTAGAGATTGTTCCAACTCATGGACAAAACCCACGTGATTTTGATTTGTCAACTGATCAAGAATTTCTCATAGCAGTTCATCAAGATTCAGATAATGCAACTGTCTTTAAGCGTAATCCTGAAACTGGTCGACTTGCAGAACTTTCGAATGACTTTCATGTACCTGAAGCGGTCTGCATTAGTTTTCATAACTAACAAAAAAAGAACTTGAATAAAGATCAAGTTCTTTTTTATTTTATAATTTATTTCCGACATTGATACGGTTAATGGCACGTTGCAATGCAATCTTAGCACGACGTTCTTGGTCAATCAAGTGTTTATCTTGTGCTTCTTCGATTTCACGTTCTGCACGAAGTTTAGCTCGTTCTGCACGGCTAACATCGATATCACGAGCGCGTTCAGCTGAGTCAGCAATGATAGTTATGACATCATTAGCAATCTCAATGATTCCTCCGTTTACTGCTATCCAGTTTACATGAGAATCATCATCAACACGTTTGACTTTAACTTCATCAACTGCTAATACCGCAATCATATTTTGATGTCGTGGCAAGATCCCCATCTCACCATCCAGAGTTCGAACCGATACAAAGCTGGCATGGTGATCATAGACGAGGCCATCTGGTGTCACGATCTGGACAGTTAACTGAGCCATAGATCACCTCTTAAAATCCCATTTTTTCAGCCTTAGCAATAACATCTTCGATTGAACCTACTCCACGGAAGGCATCTTCTGGGAGATGATCGTGTTTTCCGTCGAGAATTTCCTTAAATCCACGAACTGTTTCAGCTACTGGAACATATGAACCTGGTTGACCAGTAAATTGTTCCGCAACGTTGAAGTTTTGTGAAAGGAAGAACTGAATACGACGCGCACGAGCAACCAAAGTTTTTTCTTCATCAGAAAGTTCATCCATACCAAGGATCGCAATGATATCTTGCAATTCATGGTAACGTTGAAGGACACGTTTAACCTCAGCAGCAACTGCGTAGTGCTCTTCTCCAACGATTTCAGGTGCCAAGGCACGTGAACTTGAAGCAAGTGGATCAACGGCTGGGTAGATACCCAATTGAACCAATTTACGTTCCAAGTTGGTAGTTGAATCCAAGTGAGCGAAGGCTGTTGCTGGCGCTGGGTCAGTATAGTCATCCGCTGGCACGTAGATAGCCTGGATAGAGGTTACAGAACCTTTCTTGGTTGAAGTGATACGTTCTTGCAATTGACCCATTTCTGTTGCGAGGGTTGGTTGGTAACCAACGGCTGAAGGCATACGACCCAAAAGGGCAGATACTTCTGAACCAGCTTGTGTGAAACGGAAGATGTTGTCAATGAAGAGAAGAACGTCTTGACCTTCTACATCACGGAAGTATTCAGCGATTGTCAAACCAGTAAGGGCAACACGCATACGTGCTCCTGGTGGCTCATTCATCTGACCAAATACCATGGCTGTTTTCTCGATAACGCCTGATTCTTTCATTTCCCAGTAGAGGTCGTTCCCTTCACGAGTACGTTCCCCAACACCAGTAAATACTGAGATACCACCGTGTTCTTGGGCAATATTGTGAATCAATTCTTGGATCAAGACAGTCTTACCAACTCCGGCACCACCGAAGAGTCCGACTTTACCACCTTTAAGATAAGGGGCAAGAAGGTCGATAACCTTAATCCCTGTTTCGAGGATTTCTGAAGAGGTAGACAACTCATCAAAAGTAGGTGCTTTTTTATGAATTGGCTGACGTTCTGCGTCTTCTCCAAAAGGAGCTTCCAAGTCAATGGTATCTCCCAAAACATTGAAGACACGTCCCAAGGTTTCTTTACCTACTGGTACAGAGATTGGACGACCAGTGTCCAATACTTCCATTCCACGAGTTAAACCATCTGTTGATTCCATAGCGATGGTACGAATCATACCATCTCCCAACTCTAAGGCTACTTCAAGGACGATTTTTGTTTTCTTTTCGTCATTTTTGTAGACGACAAGTGCATTGTTAATCTCAGGAAGTTTTTCCCCTGCTGCAAACAAAACGTCTACAACGGGTCCGATAACCTGAGCAATTTTACCTGAACTCATCTCCTTCTCCTATTCTATATAAGATACTGTCGGTTCCTAGTATTGCTAGGTCCTAAGTTCATTCATTTGAGCAGGATGGCTTTATTCTAAAGCGCTAGCTCCTGCCACGATTTCTGTGATTTCTTGTGTAATCGCCGCCTGTCTGGCACGGTTATACTGAATAGTCAAATCATTAATCACTTTTTTAGCATTATCAGTCGCTGTTTGCATGGCTGTCATACCAGCAGCATTTTCAGCTGTCTTGGCATCAATAATAGCACCATAAATCATACTTTCAGCAAATTGTGGTAGTAATTGATCCAAGATTTCTTCACGACTTGTTTCAAGATCAAAGGTCAAGCTATAGTTCTCATCCGCTTCATTTGGATCCAAGTCCACAATAGGAAGCATCTGTTCTACACGCATTTGACTTGTCAGTGTATTAACGTGGTGGTTGTAGCAAACATAGAGCTCATCAAAAAGTTCGTTTTGATACATTTCAATCGTTTTTGTAATAATCTTACGAACTTCATCAAAGCTTGGTTGGCTTGCAAGTCCACGCAATTCATAGATTGGTTGAATACCGCGTGATTTGAAGAAATCGGCTCCCATACCACCAATACAGATAACCTCAAAGTCATCACCTGAAGGATGGTATTCTTGCTGAAGTTCCATGACTGCTTTTAAGATTGAAGAATTATATCCTCCAACAAGACCACGGTCAGATGTAATGACGATATAGCCTGTTTTTTTGACAGGGCGACTGATCAACATAGGGTTAGTTGATCCGCCTGCACCATCTCCGTGGAGGATATCTGTAACTAGTTTACGCACTTTTTGTGCATACACTTGGAAGTTACGAGCTGCTTCTTCAGAACGACCTAACTTAGCTGCAGAAACCATCTGCATAGCGTTAGTAATTTGACTAGTATTTTTTGTTGAGGCGATTTTTGTTTTAATATCATTTAGAGATACTGCCATCTGACACCTCTATTCTTATTGGAAGCTTGATTGATTGAGAAACTCAGTAATCGCAGCATCCAAGACTGCTTCATCTGGCAAGTCTTTTGTTTCACGAATGGTTTCCAAAATCTCAGGATGTTGAGCATCAAAGAACATATGGAACTCTTCTTCGAAACGAACGATATCGTCTACAGGAATTGTATCCAAGAAACCATGGGTCAAAGCATAGAGAATAGTAACTTGTTTCTCAACAGGTAATGGTTTGTGAACAGGTTGTTTCAATACTTCTACAGTACGACGACCACGGTTCAATTTAGCCTGAGTAGCCGCATCCAAGTCAGAACCAAATTTAGTGAAGGCTTCTAACTCACGGTATGAAGCAAGGTCGATACGGAGTGTACCAGCAACTTTCTTCATGGCCTTAATCTGTGCAGAACCACCAACACGCGATACAGAAGAACCCGCATCAATAGCCGGACGGATACCCGCATTAAAGAGACTATCACTTAGGAAGATTTGTCCATCTGTAATAGAGATTACGTTTGTAGCGATATAGGCTGAGATATCTCCGGCTTGTGTCTCGATAAACGGAAGGGCTGTGATAGATCCTCCACCCAATTCATCCGAAACTTTAGCTGAACGTTCAAGTAGACGGCTATGAAGGTAGAAGACATCCCCTGGGAAGGCTTCACGACCTGGCGGACGACGGAGCAAGAGAGAAAGTTCACGATAAGCTACCGCCTGTTTAGATAAGTCATCATAAACGATCAAGACATGCTTACCTTGGTACATAAATTCTTCCGCCATAGCAACCCCTGCATAAGGTGCAAGGAAAAGCAATGGTGAAGGTTGTGAAGCTGACGCTGTCACGACGATTGTGTAATCCAAGGCTCCGTACTGACGAAGTGTTTCTACTTGTGTACGAACTGTTGATTCTTTTTGACCAATCGCTACATAGATACAAATCATATCTTGACCTTTTTGGTTCAAGATTGCATCGATAGCGATGGTAGTTTTCCCTGTTTGACGGTCACCGATAATCAACTCACGTTGTCCACGACCGATTGGAACAAGGGCATCAATAGCTTTCAAACCAGTTTGCAATGGTTGTGATACTGATTTACGTTGCATAACCCCAGGAGCTGGTGCTTCAACTGGACGAGTTTTGTTTGTGTCGATTGGACCAAGCCCATCTACTGGACGACCAAGTGGATCCACGACACGTCCAATCAAGCTATCACCAACTGGAACTTCCATGATTTTCCCTGTACGACGAATAGTGTCGCCTTCGCGGATATCTGTAAAGTCTCCAAGGATGATGATACCAACATCTGTTGATTCTAAGTTTTGCGCCATACCATAAGAGCCGTTTTCAAAAATCAACAACTCTCCACTCATGGCATTTTCAAGGCCATGAGCACGCGCAATTCCGTCACCGATGTAGGTTACAACACCAGTTTCAGTCACATCAAAATTGGGTTTGAAATTTTCAATTTGTTGCTTAATTAAAGCGCTGATTTCTTGTGCGTTAATTGCCAAAAGAACACCACTTTCTATTTCAAATTTTCCTTAACAACTTTAAGTTGTTGTTTAATACTAACATCAATTGTCTTGTGATTGGCGATAATAACAAAACCACCGATTAAACTATCGTCGATTTCTTCTTTAATGCTACGCACTTTTAAAGACATCTTTTTCTCTATAATTGGAAGCAAACGTTCTTTTTGTTCATCCGTTAGAGGATGAGCAGACACAATCGTTACTTCAAAACGATTCGTTTCTCTCTCAAGACGGTTTAAACAATCTACAATCACATCATAAAAAAGATTTGAACGATGATTGTACAACAGAACTTGAATGAAGTTTTGTAATAATGGCGATGCAGAATCTTGGAAATAACTGACTGTTTTTTCCTTGTCAGACTCATCAACATCTACCTGAGCCAAAAAAGAAGGCAAGTCTGTTTCTTCAGCGACTTGCTTAATCTGGGTCAAGTCTGAGAAGATAGAATCTTCTTCTCCTTTTTCAATCACCAATTGGACAAAAGGCATGCTGTATTTTTCAATTACCTTTACTGTCTTTTTGTCCATTAAGCTTCTCCTAGCTGATCGATATACTGATCAATGAGTTCTTTATGGGCATGACCGTCAAGGTTTTGTGAGATGATTTTTCCAGCTAGACTAACTGTCAAATCTGCTACCTCACCTTTAACGCTTTGTAAAGCCTCAGCTTTATTTTGCGCAATTTCTTGGTTAGCTTTTTCTTTCAAGCGACCAGCTTCTAGCTTAGCTTCAGCCAGAATATCTGATTTGCTCTTTTCAGCTGTTTCCTTTGCATTCTCGATAATCGTTTTAGCTTCGGTACGGCTACCTGCTAGCTCAGCCTCTCGCTTACTTGCTAGTTCCTCAGCCTTTTTACGAGCTTCCTCAGCACCATCAATATCTGAAGAAATCTTTTCAGCACGTTGATCCAAAATACTGGTAATATTTCCCCAAGCATATTTCTTAACTAAAAAAATTAATAAAAGGAAGGAACCAGCGATAAGAATAAAGTCACCGATAATGGTACTAATAGTTAAATCCATCTTCTAATCCTCCTCTACTTACTCTTCCTCACCATTTACCTTTTTACCAATGTACATAGAAGACAACATGGTAAATACATACGCTTGAATACATGAAATGAAAATTGAAAAGGCTGTCCATAACATGTTTGCAATAAAGGCAAAAGGATACCAATAAAAGGCATATTGTGACAAGGCTAATAACAATCCTGCCAAGACCTCACCGGCGAAAATATTTCCGTAAATCCGAATCGCCAAGGAGGCAAAATTGGTGAACTCTTCTAAAACGTTCATCGGAGTCATAAAGCCAGGAGTAACAAATGCTCTCAAATATTCTTTAACGCCTCTACGACGAATTCCTTCTACATGGGCGATCAAAGTGATCAATAAGGAGAGGGATAAATCGTATCCAAGGTTGGCTGTTGGGGAAGTCCACAAGTTATAACCGTTTGTTGTTTGTACTTTTGCCATTAAGCCAATATTGTTGGCAACCAAGATAAACAGAAATAGAGAGAACAAGAACAAGGAATAATCCTTGATATATGAATCTCCAATGTTTGGTTTTGTAAAACCAATCACAAAGTCATAAATCATCTCAAGAGCATTCTGTTTGCCCTTTGGACGGATGGCCATTTTACGACTTGCCCAGTAGACAAAGGCAAAAACCATCAAAACAGTTACAAGAGACATGGCAAGCAGGGTCAAATCAAAGGATATTGGTCCAATATTAACGGTTGGATTCAAACTTTCTTCCATGGTTTGACACCTCCATTTCTAAATAGAGTTGTCTATTTAATGACAAATGACATCGCTAGGGTTACAAAGAATGTTCCTTCGATAAAGGCAATCCCCATGATCATCAAACTACGCAATTGAGGGATGATATCTGGTTGGCGTGCTGCAGATTTGAACAAACCGTTCATCAAAAATCCTTCTGCAAGAGATACACCCATACAGGCAAGACATAGACCGAAAAATGTTAAATTCATGACGAATTCTCCTTTTTTAAATTAAATTTACTTCCCTAGTTTAGTCCTAAAATTTGCTTTTGTCAACTCTTTACTAGCATTGAAAGCGTTTCTAATCATTTATTTCTATTTTTATGATTTTCAAGACAATTATATAGAAAATTTTAATGTCTTTTCAGGTTATTTTTCTTATCTTTCCTATTTTTCTGAAAAGAAAAATCCAAGTTTCAAAACCTGGATTTATCGTTTCTTATTTAAAATAATAGGAATGGTGGCTCTGGCAAGCTAGATTAAAGAGTGCTGCACAATAAGGACAGCTCCCCTTTTCTCTATACTCCTCATAAGTTAGGTTCTTCTTACAGGAACCACATAAGATAGGTTTATCCTCTTTTAGATTTAAAGGATAAGGAGAAAATGTGTGCGACTCTAGTTCATTGTGACACTGATAACAGGCATAGTATTTCTGACACTCATAACACTGGAGCGCTACGATATCTTTATCACTATGGTAATGAACACATCTGCTTTCATTATCTACTAGTAATCCATGAGCTTGAACCATTGACTTTCCTTATCTATGCACGAACTGTGACGCTGGTTCCATCTTCTTTGTAAAGATTGATCAAGCCTTCTTTCAAAGCACGGACCATATCACCTGCTTGTACTGGTTGTGGAACCTTGATGGTTAAAAGTTCCATTGGGTTTGGTGCACGGTCAATTTTATTTCCTTTAGCATCATGAAGGTCTTCGATATAAGTTTCAAAATGACGGAAACCTGGACCGTAAAACTCAACTTGGTCACCTTCGTTGATAACGTTACGTTGGCGAATAGTTGCTGTTTGTGTCGCATCATCATAAGCTACTACTTCAGCAACAAACTTGTATTCTGGAATCTTACGGCGAGCACCGAACAGTTGTTCGTTTTCAGATGGTGTTCCGTAGTAGAAACCTGTAGCCAATTCACGTTGGGCAACCTTCCACATTTCATCAATCAAGTCTTGCTTGATTGCTTCAAACTTTTCAGGGCTCTCAAGGTAAGCATCGACTGCAGCCTTGTAGCAGTTTGTTACTGTTGAAACGTAATGAATAGACTTCATACGACCTTCAATCTTCAAACTGTCCACTCCATTTTCAATCATATCTGGAATATGGTCAATCATAGACATATCAACCGCAGACATGGAGAATTCTTCAGGAATTTCTCCCTTGAGGCTCTTACGTTCTTTACCAAATGGCATATCATAAAGGTCATATTTCCAACGACAAGACTGTGAACATCCACCACGGTTGGCATCGCGCATACTCATATGGTTTGAAAGAGTACAACGACCAGAGTAAGAAATACACATCGCACCATGTACGAATGCTTCGATTTCTACATCTGTACGTTTGCGGATTTCTGCCAACTCTTCCATAGAAACCTCACGCGCCAAAACAACACGCGTCAAGCCAAGTTCTTTCCAGAATTCTAGTGTTTCATAGTTGGTCGCACTAGCTTGTGTAGAAAGGTGGATTTCAAGACCTGGTGCTTCAGTTGCCGCAATCATAATCAAGGCTGGGTCTGATACGATGACCGCTGCAATTCCGATATCACGCAATTTGCGGAACCATTCTCCAGCACCTTCTTCATTTCCCTCGTGCATAACCATATTAGCCGCTACATAAACCTTAGCGCCATACTTAGCCGCAAACTGAACTCCTTCTTCCATTTGTTCGAAAGTAAAGTTACCAGCACGGCTACGTAGACCATAGGCCTGACCACCGATAAAGACAGCATCTGCACCGTATTGAACAGCTACTTTTAGTTTTTCAAGAGTTCCTGCAGGTGATAAAACCTCAGGACGTTTCAAAGTTTTTGTCATGTTTTCTCCTATTTGCAATATAAAAGTTTGACACTAATCTTTACCATTTTATAGCAAAAAGGTTCTAAAATCAAGTTTTGATTGATTGTTTAGACAATTTTAATGTTATTCTCGTTCATGAGTTCAGCGAACTGTTTCTATTTGCCAAGAACTCCAACCTTTAAAACGAATGGCACCCTTTTGGTCCGTTTTGTAAATTGAATTCCCAAGTTCTTGGTTAATTTCCTCATTTTTTTCTTTGAATTTTTTCTTCTTATCTACCGAAATGACAGTGATTTTAGGCTGGAAGGTTTTGAGGATTTCTACATCTGTCTTTTTATTTGATGCTTGCTGATGAGTTATCACAATATCTGCTTGGAGTTTTGGATAAGACTTGGTTAAGAACTTATCCTCTATATCTCCAGTAACTAGAAAGGTTTGGTTTAGTAGCTTTCCATACAAGACCATTGAATCCTTTTTATCGCTATTTTGGCTAGTGATTACTTCGAAACCACTCCCAAAAATAGATAACTGCTGCCCTGTTTTGATAACACCTACCTTGACTTTACTTTCCTTTAGCTTATCCATAAATTCTCTTTTAGATAATGTTTCTTCAGTTACTAGAATCTGTTTAAGCTCGAAGGCTTTACTGATTTCTAACACATGATCTAACTGCTTAATATCACTAGTCGTTAGCACAAGCTGATCAATCTTTGCAACTCCTCGACTTTTCAGATAAGGGATTAAACTCCGTTTGGCATTGCTAGAGGAAAGCCTCTCCTGCCAGGCTTCTTTCTTGTCACGTTCAGATTTTTCTCCTACATCTAGTAGTATGGTCTTTCCTGCTATGTCTCTTAGGAAAATACTTCGTCCCTGTTCCATATCTAGAACTGTGATTTCATTTTCTAGTGGATGTTTGGTTACTAAAAAGAATGAGATGGCAACTATGATAAGCATAGATATTTTTTTCACATTCTTTCGATAATCGTAGATGAGAGCTAAAGTAATCAAAAGAAGAATTAAAATCCAAAGACTCGGCTGACCAAAAACAAGAGCCCTCGTAGAAAGCTGAGCAATATAGCGTATGATGTTTTCTAGCCATTCAAAGAGAAAGTTGAACTGGGTGATGGGATATATAAATGATAGACAAAAGAGAATCGATAAGAGCGGCAACAGGACCATATCAAATAAGAATGAAAAGACAAATGTCAAGAGAATGGACCACGGTTGAAATTCTGAAAAATAAAATGATAAAATTGGCAGAATTCCCAAGGAAATAATGCAACTCTCTCTAACCAGACCTTTTATCCCTGCTACTTCCTCACCAGTCATGGTCAGGATAAAGGCATAGGCACATGAAAGTACTCCTCCAGCTGTTAAGAAGAAATTCGGCATGACTATGAACAAGACAAGGACTGTCATGGCAAAATTATCCAGAGACTTGATACCATGCTGAGCCAATAGCTTTTGTAGAAGACTACGAATAACAGAGGCTGAAAATCCTGTCAAACCTGCATAGACTAAGGAGAAGGGGTAGGCTAGCCATTTGAACTTCTCTTGCGTCAAACCTAATCGTAAGAGTGACTTTTTAAAAGCATTCATGAAGAAACCAACCTGCATCCCTGACAAAGCAAAAAGGTGAATAATCCCTAGACTGGAATAGAGTTCATTCATTTCCTCAAAATCTGTATCCAAGTGCCCTAATAAAAGACCGGTCATATAGTTGCGCATGGGATCGGGAAAATTCCGTTTAATCCAGACAACTGCTTTTCTCCGCAAACTTGATAGATTTTCTCCAATATCCCAACTGGAAATTTGCTTTAATTCCACAATTTCGGATATGGTTAAGGTCTGATAAATTCCTTGCGTTTTGAGATAGTTTCGATAATCAAAACCCGCAAAATTACTGGCTCCTTGAGGACTAGCTAACTTGCATTTCACAACCATTTCATGCAGATCAGACAATTGCTGAAATTTTTCTTTTTCAGCTTCTGATTGGAGCTTATAATAGACCTGAAAGAGTCTACCATCAGCCTTGCCACGAAAAGACAAGCTATCACCATTTACCTTGATGGTGTCCGGTAAGACTCGGACTGTATCAACTGTATTGACTAGATGTTGACTAGCTTCTTCTTGCTGCCATTTTTGATATATAAACCAGCTACCAAATAGGACACTAACCAAAAGGACTTTGGTCACAGTCTTCCATGGAAAATGGAAAAAGAGGCAGACTAGTAAAAAGATAAAGCCCAAAAGTGCTAATACACTCGCTGAAAAGATAGCATAGTAGAGCCATAGCAAAAGAAAACTGAGATAGATTTTTGGAATGGGAAAACGACTAATCCACTGTAACATATTCTTTTAACTTTTCTATCGTTTTAGCACCAATACCAGAAACCTTTTTAAGCTCATCAACTGACTTAAACTTACCATTGGACTCACGATGGTCGATAATATCCTGAGCACGTTTAGCACCTAATCCTTTAACTTGTTTAAGCTCCTCTAAACTGGCTTTATTGAGATTGACTTTCTTACTTTCTTTGGTGCTGGAAGCATTTGACTGCGCCTCTTGACTAGTAGCTTCTTCCTTGGTCGGAACATAGACTAGTGCTTCGTCACTAATTCTCTGGGCTAGATTGATAAACTTACTATCGGCATTATCTGTCAATCCACCAGCTTTTTGAACAGCATCATTGATACGACTACCTACTGGCAAGTCATAAATCCCTGGTGATTTGACAGCACCTTTGACATCGACAGTAATTAGATCTTGCTCTACCACTTCTTCCTTCTGATTCCCATCCTTCTTTTCATCCGTCGAATCCTTCGAAACAGTTGTAAATTCTGCCTGCAAATTACTTTCTTTAGCAGGTGTTTGAGCGACTGGTTTTAAGAGGAAAAATCCACCCAGGATCAAACCCAAACTAACACAGATGACGATGATTTTATATTCTTTTATTTTCTCGATAAATACTTCCATATTTTCTCCTCTCTTAACTTATTCGTAAGAGAAAGAAAAAACAGTCGAAAAATCTTTTCAACTGCTTACTTATTTGCAAAATAGTCTTCCTTGGTCAAGATTTCTGAAAATAAGTTTACAAGTTTTTCTTGCAATTTAAAGCGGTTTCATATACAATAAAAACATCACAAAAACTCAAAAATGTGATATCTAAACTGAATCGTCTGATAGAAAGTGAGTTATATCTATGTTAATTGGAATTCCTAAGGAAATTAAAAATAATGAGAATCGTGTTGCTTTGACACCAGCTGGTGTAAAAAGTCTCGTTGGTCGTGGCCACCGTGTCCTTATCGAAACAAATGCTGGGCTTGGTTCAGGATTTACAGATGCCAACTATGAAAAACAAGGTGCTGAAATTGTCGCTACAGCTGCTGAGGCTTGGGCTGCAGATTTGGTTGTTAAAGTGAAAGAGCCACTTGCTAGTGAATATCAATTCTTGCGTGAAGACTTACTTCTCTTCACCTACTTGCATATGGCAGCTGCTCCTGAATTGGCAGATGCTATGCTTGCAGCGAAAACAACTGGTGTTGCTTATGAAACTGTACGCGATACTGAAGGTCAACTTCCTCTATTGGTTCCAATGAGTGAGGTTGCAGGTCGTATGGCAGTACAAATCGGAGCCCACTTCTTGACGAAACAAGAAGGTGGATCAGGAGTCCTACTCGGTGGTGTTCCTGGTGTTCCTAAAGGAAAAGTAACCATCATCGGTGGTGGTGTGGTTGGTACACACGCTGCTCGTATTGCTCTTGGTTTGGGAGCTCAAGTAACTATTCTTGATATCAGCGCCAAACGTCTAGCAGTCCTAGAAGACGTCTTTGGTCACCAAATCCAAACTTTGATGTCTAACCCATTTAATATTGAAGCAAGTGTGCGTGAAGCAGACGTTGTTATCGGTGCAGTATTGATTCCTGGTGCTAAAGCTCCAAAATTAGTGACAGATGACATGGTTCAACAAATGCGTCCTGGTTCTGTCATCGTAGACGTTGCTGTAGACCAAGGTGGTGTTATTGCAACAGCTGACCGTGTGACAACCCACGATGAGCCTGTCTATGAAAAACATGGGGTTCTTCACTATGCCGTTGCCAACATTCCTGGTGCAGTTGCCCGTACATCTACCATCGCCCTCACAAATGTGACACTTCCTTATATTGAAGCCTTGGCAGGAAAAGGCTTTAAGAAAGCAATCCTTGACGATGCTGGATTATGTGAAGGTGTCACAACTTATCAAGGTCAATTGACTAGTCAACCAGTTGCGGAAGGCTTAGATCGTGACTACACTCCTATTGGTGAACTTGTTTAATATTAGTTTTTCTTAAGAACAAAAAAATTAAGAGCAGTTTTTAACTGCTCTTTTTCTTATTTAGTTTCTTCTTGGTTTTCTTCAGCCTTAACAGCTAGCGGTTCATAGGCTCTAATAATCTGAGCAACAACCGGATGACGAACCACATCCTTAGCCGAGAAGTGTACAAAGTCAATCTGGTGAATGTTCTTGAGTTTTTCTTGGGCATCAATCAAACCTGACTTAACATTCCGCGGCAAGTCAATCTGACTAATATCCCCATTGACAATCATTTTAGAATTGAAGCCTAAACGAGTCAAGAACATCTTCATCTGCATGATGGTTGTATTTTGCGCTTCATCCAAAATGACAAAGGCATCATCCAGAGTACGTCCACGCATGTAGGCCAAAGGCGCAATCTCAATAATTTCTCGCTCCATGAGACGAGTTGTTTGGTCCTTCCCAAGAATTTGGTACAAGGCATCGTAAACAGGACGAAGGTAAGGATCTACCTTTTCCTTAAGATCACCTGGAAGAAATCCTAGACTCTCGCCCGCTTCCACTGCTGGTCGAGTCAAGATAATACGCTTGACCTGTCCACGCTTGAGAGCTGTCACAGCCAAAGTCACTGCAAGGAAGGTCTTCCCTGTACCTGCAGGTCCTATCCCAAAGGTTACATCATGGTGCTTCACACTATCGACATAAAGTTTTTGCCCCAAGGTCTTTACACGAATTGGTTTACCTGTATTATCCTTGATAATTTCTTCTTCATAAAGGGCGACAAATTTATCAATTTCATGATTTCGAACCATATTGATAGCTGTCACCACGTCAGGAGTTCCGACAGTCATCCCACGATTGACCAAGACCATCAAGGCTTGAATAACTTGCCGTGCTTCCTCACAAGCAGACTCCTCTCCCAAGACTTGAACAATCTCTGTACGGGCATGGATGATGACATCTAACTCATCCTCCATCAAGCGAAGATGGCGTTCATTAGAACCAAAAAGGTGAAACAAGTCATCTGGATGACTCAGCTGAATATCTATTGAATGTTCCTTCAAATAAAGAACCTCTCTCATACTTTAATTTCTTTTTATTATAACAAAGGCTTTTAGAAATTGCTATCCCTAACATCCCTAGCAGGTTTAATGTTCTAAATATTCCTGCCAGATACGGTCAAAATCACCTAAGTTAAAGGAAAAACTAGCATGTTCCTCTAAAAAACGACTGACTTCATCAAAATCATCCGTATGTTTCGGAAAAGCTGATTCCTGAAAGGCCAAGTCTGCTAAAATGGCTTTGGGACTATTACTTTTAGGATTGCGTTCAGTCATAAGCCAGGTATAAAATGATTTTCTCATAGGCCTCCCTAAATTAACTCTGTACCAAACTGGTCTTGTTTAATTTTGCCAGCTTTCATTAATCCGCCGAGAGCTTTTTTGAACTGACTTTTTGAAATACCAAAAGTAGCCTTGATATCGTCAGGTGATGACTTATCGTTGAGGGTCATGAAACCACCATTGCTTTCCAAGTAAGTCAAGATCATCTGGGCATCATTTTCTAACATCTCAAAAGATCGTGGTTTTAGTGATAGATTAAGCGTTCGGTCAACCTCACGAAAACCAATAACTCGCGCATCTAACACTTGTCCTAAACGCGGTTCTGCATAGCGCTCACTTGGATGGATAAATCCAAGCATGTTGTTCTCTGGTAGATAGACAAAGGTTCCTGATAGCTTAAGACGATAAACGATTGCAGGCCAGTTTTGATTCTGCATGTTGTTGTATGCTGGACGTGCCAGTCGTTGGAAATCTTCCTGATAAGCTAAGATTCCCCAGATACGGTCTTTCTTGTCTACTTCTAAACGAATATAAAGTTTATCGCCCTTCTTAGGCCAGAGCTCTTTCAGTTCAGGCAGGATATCAAGTGACACAACGATTTCCTTATCAGGAAGCCCTGTATCAACAAAAACACCCAAGTCCTTACGCACTTCTGTGACAGTTCCCCAACCAAATTGATCCTGAGCTGCAGTCACTTCTAGAGTTGTCAAGCGTAATTTTTGCTTCATATCTGTGTAAGCAAAACCTTTGACCGTATCACCAACCGCATGCTGACCTTCTTCCTTATCAAGAGCGTATGTTTGACCATCCTTTTGAACAAAGTAAAAACGGTCATTTTCATCGATGATAAGTCCAACGATAAAACTTGCAAGATTTGTATTCATGTTTCCTTCTTTCGAATAAAACTCAGCCAGCAATGCCAACTGAGTTTTTCTGTTTATTTCTTAGACTTCCAAGATTTCTTTTTCTTTATTGGCAGTCATGTCGTCGATGTGTTTAACAGCATCGTCTGTCGCTTTTTGAATATCTTTTTCAAGAGTCTTCAATTCATCTTCAGTGATTTCTTTAGCTTTTTCTTGTTTTTTAGCTTCATCCATAGCGTCACGACGAATATTACGGATCGCTACTTTAGCATTTTCACCAACTTTTTTCACTTCTTTAGCGAGATCGCGACGAGTTTCTTCTGTAAGAGCTGGGATTACCAAGCGAATAACAGAACCATCGTTAGCTGGTGTAATACCAAGATCTGAAGCGTTCAAAGCACGCTCGATATCCTTCAATGAAGATTTATCAAATGGTGTTACCAATAGGACACGCGCTTCAGGAATTGTGATAGAAGCGATTTGGTTAAGAGGTGTTTCGACACCATAGTATTCAACAGTAATACGGTCAAGCAAGCTAGCATTAGCACGACCTGCACGGATACCACCAAATTCACGAGCAAGTGAGTGGTGAGATTGAGCCATTCTCTCTTTAGCTTTTTCTACAATTGCGTTAGCCATAATTTTTCCTATTCCTTTTCTTCGATATTGTTTGAAACTGTTGTACCGATATTTTCACCAAATACAACACGTTTGATATTACCAGGTTGATTCATATTAAAGACTACCAAGTCAATGTCATTATCCATTGAGAGTGTTGAAGCTGTTGAGTCCATGATACGTAGACCTTTGTTAATGACATCACGGTGAGTCAATTCTTCAAATTTGACAGCTGTTTTATCTTTCTTAGGGTCGGCATTGTAGACACCGTCTACACCATTCTTAGCCATCAAAATAGCGTCTGCTTCAATTTCAGCTGCACGAAGAGCTGCTGTAGTATCTGTTGAGAAATATGGTGAACCGATTCCTGCGCCAAAGATAACGATACGACCTTTTTCGAGGTGACGAAGGGCACGTCCACGAATATAAGGTTCTGCTACTTGTTGCATAGCAATGGCTGTTTGTACACGAGTATCAACTCCAGCTTGTTGCAATGAGTCTGCCATCACAAGAGCATTCATAACTGTCCCAAGCATTCCAGTGTAATCCGCTTGAACACGATCCATACCAGCTTCTGCTGCAGGTTCTCCACGCCAAAGGTTTCCACCACCGATAACCAAGGCAATTTCAATTCCAAGTTCGTGAACTTCCTTGATTTCTTGGGCCATACTTTGGACAGTTTTGATATCAATTCCGACACCACGTTCGCCAGCAAGGGCTTCACCAGATAGCTTGATTAAGATACGTTTATACTTAGGTTCTACCATTTTCTCTCTCCTTTTTTTATCCTACCTATTTTATCACAATTTCAAAGATTTTTATAGTATCATGAGCAATTCTTTCAAAAAAATTAGACAGATAAAAATTTCTCTAAATCAGACAAGGCACGTTCCGCAATTTTTTCATAACGAGTCTTCTTATCACGGATTCGTTCACCTTCTAATTCTTTGATAATGCCGAAGTTGACATTCATAGGTTGGAAGTGTTTGCTATCAGCATGGGTGATATAATGAGCTAAACTTCCGATTGCAGTTGTCTCTGGGAAAATAGCTTCGCTTTCTCCCTTGAAAAGACGAGCTGCGTTAATACCTGCTACTAAACCTGAAGCTGCTGATTCAACATATCCTTCCACACCTGTCATTTGCCCAGCAAAGAATAGATTTGGTTGTTTCTTAGAACGATAAGTCTGCTCAAGGAGATTTGGAGAGTCCATGTAGGAATTGCGGTGCATAACGCCATAACGGACAAACTCAGCATTTTCAAGACCTGGAATCATTTGGAAGACACGCTTCTGCTCTCCCCATTTGAGGTGAGTCTGGAATCCCACGATATTGTAGAGACTTCCAGCCGCATTATCCTGACGAAGCTGAACGACTGCATAAGGAGTTTTAAAGTCTCCATCACGAGGACCCTTGTAATCTTCTGGATATTCTAGTCCAACTGGTTTCATAGGACCATAGAGCATAGTTTTAATACCACGTTTAGCCATAACTTCAATTGGCATACAACCTTCAAAGTACTTTTCTTTTTCAAAAGAGTTAAGAGGTGCTTCTTCTGCATTAACCAATGCTTCATGGAAATCCATAAACTCTTGTTTGGTCATCGGAGCATTGAGATAGGCAGCTTCTCCCTTATCATAACGAGATTTGAGATAAACCTTGTTCATATCGATTGTATTGACATCCACAATAGGCGCTGCAGCATCGTAGAAATAGAAACCATCTCCTCCATTAAGTGCATGAATTTTCTCAGCAAGAGCATCACTTGTTAAAGGACCAGTTGCTACAACAGTAATAGCATCTGTTGGCAATTCTGTGATTTCGTCACGAACGACCTCAATCAAAGGATGATTGGCAATCTTTTCAGTGACCATTTGAGAGAAACCATCACGGTCAACCGCGAGAGCACCACCAGCAGGAACACGCGTTGCTTCTGCTGATTTCAAGATAAGAGAACCTAAGCGACGCATTTCTTCCTTGAGGAGACCTACAGCATTTGTAAGAGCATCTCCACGCAAGGAGTTTGAGCAAACCAACTCAGCAAAATTGTCTGTTTTATGCTGAGGTGTTGATTTGATACCACGCATTTCATAAAGTTTAACAGGAATACCTCGTTCTGCGATTTGGTAGGCTGCTTCCGAACCTGCTAAACCCGCACCAATAACATTGATATAAGATTGAGACATGACACTAATACCTCTTTGGGTGCAAACTAAGTCCAAATCAAAACAAGCTACTAGATTGTTTGACACCCACAAATCTTTCTAAATTAATACTTGGTCCATTATACCAAAAAGCCTAGTAAAAAGACAAACAGGAGGACTCCTGAATGTCTTTCCAAAATTATTGTTTATGGAAACTGAAAGATTTAAAAGCATACCGATTACTTTTGTCTTTGTAAGTTATGCCAAAACCTACTTCTGTATTTCTAGGCAAGTTTTCAATTTCAACTATTTGAGCAAGTAAATTTTGAAAATCAGAATCAGTCCAATTGTCAATATCCTCATTAGCTAATTGAAGGTTTTGTCTTCGTACCTGCTCTATGTCAATATCTATGTCAATACTAAAGGTCGAACGATTGTCTGCAACCCTTTTTAACAGTAGATCTCGATTGCGAACAAGCGTCTCTTCATCAAGATTGTTGACTCTACTTGGGTCTAGGTCCTCAATTAAGGGAGTGAGTTCTTCTACATCCGTCTTCAAAATTGATTCTCTTTTCTCTCTCTCTTCAAGACGGGTTTTGGGGTTGCCACTATATTCTTCTTTCGGTTCCAAAGAATAATAGGATTCAAAGGAGTCCAATTCAACTGATTTTTTAATATAAAGCTTCCTAAGCTTATTATCCTTTAAATATGTTGAAGTCAAACTACCACTTTGAAGTATCGTATTGTAAGCTTCCTTAAGTCGGTCATAGTTCTTATCTTCAGAAACATACTCCATTTCTAAACGGTAAACTGTTTTTTTGGAAAAACCAAAGAAAATTTTCTTTTCAACTTCTTTAAGCTTCGGATTGTATTTAAGGACTGGAGTTTTCTCAACATAATCTTTTTCAAAATCTACATAAACATCAACAAATTTCTTATTTCCTTTTATGTAAAATGGAAAACCATAGTATCCAAAAGTATCAGCAGTCGAGTATCCTTCTGCTTCTAACCCTGCAGCTTCTACTACGGAACGAATGTTTGAAATAGCTGTTTTAGCTAAATCACGATCGACTCTATTGTTACATGCTGACAATATAAATAATGTGAGAATAGGAAACAGTAAGCCAATTACTTTCTTAATCACTTTTCTTTTCATTTCCCCTCCAAATAAGTATTCTTAGCAAATCCTTATGATTGTTTTTAAACTTCAGCAAAAGTCTTGGGAAGGAGGCAAACTTCCCTGTTTAGTCGTTAGATTGATTCTCTTCCCACTCATGGTAGGCAGCGTAGAGCTGGCTTTTGTTCCACTGATAAATTTTAGCGACTTCCTTAATGGCTTGATTTTTCTTAACACCTTGTTGGATGCGCTCTTGTATCTCAGAGAATAAATCCTCTTCATCCTTATCTTCTACTACTTGACTAGCACCCTCTACAATCAGAAGACACTCGCCCTTAAGCGGTGTTTGAGAAATACTTTCTAGTAAGTCTGTAATCTGACCTCTTTGGTATTCTTCATAAATCTTGGTCAATTCTCGAACCAAGACAACCGAGCGATTTCCGTATACTTCTAGCATATTCTCCAGCGTATCGGACACGCGATGTGGAGATTCATAGAAAATTTGAGTCTCCGGATAATCTTTTTTCGATTCAAAAAATTGCTTTTGTTGACCTGATTTTCTTGGTAAGAAACCATAAAAAGTATGAGGTTGTGGTGCCAATCCGCTAGCTATTAAGGCAGAAATTCCTGCACTAGCCCCTGGAACTGTGATAACTGCGATATCCTCTTCAATTGCAGCCTTAACCAGATCGTGACCTGGGTCAGAGATGCTCGGAAGTCCTGCATCAGAAACCTGAGCAATACTTTGACCGTCTTTTAAAAGTCGAATCAAATCAGGAATCTTTTCCTTAGCGTTGTGCTCATGAAAACTGATTTGTTTGGTCGAAATATCGAAATACTTAAGCAATAGGCCAGTATTGCGTGTATCCTCGGCAGCAATCCAGTCCACTTCTTTCAATGTCTGAATGGCACGAAAGGTCATATCCTCTAGATTCCCAATCGGCGTTGCGACAAGATATAACTTACCATAAGGTGACTGACCTTTAAAACTTTTTTGAATCTGCATGCTTACTCCCTAAACAACAATTCATCACAAAACATACATTCTGCATCTTGTTCACGACGCTGTCCATAAAAATCGCGACACACATGAAAGCCATCTTCATAGATTCGACGAACATTTTCTCGAACGTGCTTGGTCTTTGCAGGAGCAGAATCCTCTTCTTCTCCTAAGCGCTCTCTCAGTTTATCATTTTCCAAGCGAAGAGCTGTATTCTCTTCTACTACACTTTTGAGATTTTTTTTGATGGCTTCGACATCTGCCAAGGTTGCCAACAACTGTTGAGAAAAATCATCTAAGGCATCAAATAATTCTTTTTTGTTCATAGACAGCCCTTTCTTTTTTCTGTTTTCATCTTCATATTATTGTAAAACGAGGTATTCCAAAGCATTTTGGAAAGACACATTTGCCTTCCACATTCTTCTAGCTTCGACGAGATTTTGCAAGATTCTACGAGCTGAATTTTTTAGAATCTCTTGTCCAGCGATTACTTCTAGAATTCTAAATACCTGGTCTTGCTTTTCCTTGTCGTCTGCTAAACTAGCTAATTTTGCCACCTGCAAATACGCTTCCTTTTTCCCAGTTTCTAACCATGCAAAGAAACGCTCACTTTCTTCTACCAAAGTCCAAAAACTTGTTTGATTTGTCAGTTTTTCAGCTTCTGCTTGCGATTGGCTAAACTCAGCTAAAAGCCTTGCTTTATTTTTGACCAATCCTGCTTTCTCGAGTTCAACCATAAGATTTGCCACTTGTTTCTTAAATTGGAAAATCTGTGTCCGACTTCGAATAGTTGGTAAAATCTGCTCTTGATCATTGGTTAAGAAGAAAATATAGATTTCACTTTGAGGTTCTTCGATTACCTTTAAAAGCGAATTAGCAGCATTAACATGCATTTTTTCAGCTTGTTCAATGATAAAAACCTGACGTTGATTTTCAATCCCTGATTGCGAAAACTGACTAACTAATTCTCTAATTCTCTCAGTTTTTATAATCTGATTAATCGGACGAATAACTGTGACATCGGGAAATTCGTCTTGTTCAATCAACTTACAATTTCGACAAGACTCGCAGGGAAAGACCCCCTGTTTTTCAGTACAAAACAAACTCTTAGACAGAAATAAAGCCATCTCCATACTTCCAAAAAAGCCTGAAAAGAGATAGGCATGATTGAGCTGTTTTTGTTCTAAGATATGAACAAAACGTTCAAATTGTTGTGGTTGACAAGCTTTTAATTGCTCTTGACTCATTCTTGCAGCCCCATTCTGTCAAATAAGACTTTCTTAGTATTCTCAACAACTTGATCTAGTGGTAAGCTGGCATCAATCTTAACAATGCGATCACCTTCTTTTTCAAGAAGGGAGAGATATCCCTGACGGACTTTGCGATGCAAGTCTAAACCTTCCAAGTCTAAACGATTAACTTCACGATTACTATTTGCTGCGATTCGTTCAAGCCCCTTCTCCACTTCAATATCAAAATAAAGTGTCAAATCTGGTTTAAGACCATCAGTAGCAAATTGATTGAGCCAATCAATAGCTTCAATATCTAAACCACGACCAAAACCTTGATAAGCAACGGAACTATCAATAAAACGATCCATGATGACCAGTTTCCCTGCTGCAAGTGCTGGTAAGACCTTTTCCACTAGGTGTTGTCTACGACTAGCAATATAGAGTAGAAGCTCTGTCTTGGCATCCATTTGAGTATGACTAGGATCTAAAATAACTTCTCGAATCTTTTCACCAATCAATACGCCACCTGGTTCACGTGTTGTTAAAACCTCAATATTTTTTTCTTCTAACACAGGAAGGATAGCTTCAAGCACACTCGTTTTCCCAGCTCCCTCTGGCCCCTCTAGAGAGACTAAAAATCCTTTTGACATGACGAACTCATTTCTTTTTTTCTTCCTTCTATTCTATCAAAAAAACAGGCATTTGTGAAAAGCTTTTTAACCTAATAAAAATTTATTCTGAAAAACTAGGATATACATTCGTTAATAAAGTAGATAATTATTTAATTAAGTTTCTATATTCGTAATCAACTACCATACTGTCTTATTTTTTTGTATAACTAGAAAAAAAGAACCTTGCTTAGCAAGATTCTTTTAGTGTCTGACTTAAATAATTGTTCTTCTGGGAACTAAATCGAATTAAGCTTCGATTT
>CAUUTJ010000013.1:0-30138 GCA_963548045.1 uncultured Streptococcus sp. | reverse complement strand
TATCATTTGTTTTGGTGAAAGATGGTGGAGCTAAACTTTGGTTGGTTCTTTCAGCTATTTACATGTTTGTATTCTTAACAAACGAACACATCGCCGCAAACTTTGCTTCATTTGCGATTGTGAAATTCAGTGTCGCTGCTGATTCAATTGCAAACTTCGGTATTGGAAATATCCTTCGTCACTGGGGTGTGACCTTTATCGGTAACTTTATTGGTGGTGGTCTACTAATTGGATTACCTTACGCTTTCTTAAACAAAAACGAAGATACATATGTAGATTAAAAGTTGGATTGATTCCAACTTTTTCTTTTTGTTTTTCCATGCTATAATGAAAGTAGTAATGTTAAATTTAGAGGAAAATCATGAACGAAATTAAATGTCCAAATTGTGGCGAAGTTTTTACAGTAAATGAAAGTCAATACGCAGAACTGATTTCTCAAGTTCGTACTGTAGAGTTTGACAAGGAATTGCACGAGCGAATCAAGCAAGAGTTGACATTGGTGGAGCAAAAGGCCTTGAATGAACAACAGGCAAAACTTGCTCAAAAAGACCAAGAAATTGCCCAGCTACAAAGTCAAATCCAAAACTTCGATACAGAAAAAGAATTGGCCAAAAAAGAGGTAGAGCAAAGCGCTAGCCAAAGTCTGTTAGAAAAAGAAAAAGAGGTCCAAGCTCTTGAGAATCAATTGGCCACCTTGCGCTTGGAGCATGAAAATCAACTACAAAAAACTCTTTCTGATCTTGAAAAAGAACGCGATCAGGTCAAAAATCAGCTCCTTTTACAAGAAAAAGAAAACGAGCTTTCTCTTGCTTCTGTTAAACAAAACTATGAAGCCCAGCTTAAGGCAGCTAGTGAGCAAGTTGAGTTTTACAAGAATTTCAAGGCACAACAATCTACAAAAGCTATTGGTGAAAGTCTAGAACAGTATGCAGAGAGCGAGTTTAACAAGGTTCGTAGTTTTGCCTTTCCAAATGCTTATTTTGAAAAGGACAACAAGATTTCTGCGCGTGGTTCTAAAGGAGACTTCATCTTCCGTGATTTTGATGAAAATGGGCTGGAATTCATTTCCATCATGTTTGAGATGAAAAATGAAGCGGATGGAACTGAGAAGAAGCACAAGAATGCTGATTTCTACAAAGAGTTGGATAAGGACCGCCGTGAGAAGAACTGTGAGTATGCTGTATTAGTATCGATGTTAGAAGCCGATAATGACTACTTTAACACAGGGATTGTGGATGTCAGTCATGAGTATGAGAAAATGTACGTCGTGCGTCCTCAGTTCTTTATCCAACTGATTGGGCTCTTGCGTAATGCGGCTCTTAATTCCCTAAAATACAAGCAGGAACTAGCACTTATACGTGAGCAAAACATTGATATTACTCACTTTGAAGAAGACTTAGAAGCCTTCAAGGTAGCCTTTGCTAAGAACTACAATTCGGCTTCCGTCAACTTCGGTAAGGCCATCGATGAAATCGACAAGGCTATTAAGCGGATGGAAGAAGTCAAGAAATTCTTGACAACATCAGAAAATCAACTCCGTCTCGCTAACAATAAGCTTGATGATGTTTCCGTTAAAAAATTGACAAGAAAAAATCCGACTATGAAAGCTAAGTTTGATGCCTTGAGGGAAGACTAGGAGGAAACTATGCAGATACGAAAAGCAACCATGAAAGATGCTGAAGCTCTACTGTCTTTATACGAAGACTTGGGCTATCCAACGACCGCTTCTAAGCTGTCTCGACGTTTAGAAATGATTCTTTCTCAACCACATTATGGCTGTCTTATAGCTGAAAGAAACGGAGAAATTTTAGGTTTCTTAGGTTATGCAAAGCTCTTCTTTTTTGAAGCAGATGGATATTACTATCGTATTTTGGCTTTGTCAGTTGCAAAAGAAACAAGACGACAAGGAATTGCTAGCAGGCTAATCGATGAATTGAAAAAACAAGCGGTAAAAGAAGGAGCTGAGGCACTGGCTCTAAATAGTGGATTAACCGCTGAACGAAATGCTGCACATCAGTTTTATCAGGCGGTTGGATTTGAAAAAGTGACTGCCGGCTTTGCCTTGCATTTATAAATTCAACATAAATAAATCATGAAAAAATAGTAGAGGGAACGAAGTAATGTCTTCAACAAAAGGGAAAACCTTATATTTTAACGAAAAGAGCATGGACTATGTAACATTTGGAAAAGGTAAACAGCCATTAGTGATCATACCAGGCTTGGGGGATGGGTTACAGACCGTTAAAGGAAAGGCACAGCTCTTTTCTCTCTCGTATCGTCTACTTGCTAAGCGATATAAAATCTATGTTTTTTCTCGAATCAATGAGTTGAGGCAGGGCTATACGACGCGGGATATGGCAGCAGATGTAGCAGAAGCAATGGAGACACTAAACCTAGATATCGCCTATGTTATGGGGATTTCACAAGGTGGAATGATTGCCCAATGGTTGGTGGCGGATTTCCCTGAAAAGGTTCAAAAGCTAGTTTTAGCTGTCACAACTGCTAAACTAAGTAATCTAGGTAGGGAGAGAATTAGTTGCTGGCTGAACCTGATTCAAACAGGTACTTATAAAGATCTGATGATTGATATTGCTCATCACTCTTACACGACTAAATCCTTTGGAAGATTTAAATACCTTTATCGAATAATGGGAATCTTTGGTCGCATTAAAGATAAACAACGTATTGATATTCAGGCTGTATCTTGTTTGAAACATGATAGTTTAGATTTTTTGGAAAAAATTAACTGCTCTACGTTAATCGTTGGAGCAGAAAATGATGATGTTCTTGGCGTAGATGGTTCGCTTGGATTGCATCAGCATATCAAAGGTAGCCAACTGATTATTTTACCAGGGTGTGGGCATGCGCTATATGAACAGAATAAGGATTTCCAAAAGAGAGTTTTAGTATTTTTAGAAAGTTAATAAATGAACGGTATTATCAACTTAAAAAAAGAAGCAGGGATGACCTCGCATGATGCGGTTTTTAAACTGCGTAAGATTTTAGGGACTAAGAAAATCGGACACGGTGGGACCTTGGATCCGGATGTTGTGGGTGTTTTACCCATTGCGGTCGGAAAGGCAACTCGCATGGTTGAGTTCATGCAGGATGAGGGCAAAGTCTATGAGGGAGAAATAACTCTTGGTTATTCTACAACAACTGAGGATGCTAGTGGTGAAATAGTTGCAGAAACTCCTGTTTTAGCTTCACTGGATGAAAAACTTGTCGATGAGGCGATTGCTAGTCTAACTGGTCCGATTACTCAAATCCCACCTCTGTACTCAGCTGTCAAGGTCAATGGTCGCAAGCTCTATGAGTATGCGCGTGCTGGTCAGGAAGTGGAGCGTCCAGAACGTCAGGTGACGATTTATAGTTTTGAAAGAACGAGTCTGATTTCTTGTGATGGTCATCTTGCACGATTTACTTTTCGTGTAAAATGCAGTAAGGGAACTTACATCCGTACCTTGTCAGTTGATTTGGGAGAGAAGATTGGTTACGCGGCCCATATGTCCCATCTGACACGGACTAGTGCTGCTGGTTTGCAATTGGAGGACGCATTGACTCTAGAAGAAATTACTGCAAAAGTAGAGTCTGGTGAATTGGACTTTCTCCATCCTCTAGAGATTGGGACCGGTGACCTTGTTAAAGTTTTTCTTACACCTGAACAGGCAGAAGAGGTTCGTTTTGGACGTTTTATCGAATTAGAGCAAACAGAAAACCAATTAGCTGCTTTTGAAGGCGAGAAGCTTTTAGCTATTTTAGAAAAGCGTGAAAATCTTTATAAACCTAGAAAGGTTTTCTCTTAAAAATTTACCAAACCGTTGATTTTTATCTACAATTTAGAAGATGAGTTTTTCTCATACATTTTAAAAAAATGGCCGTGAAAATATTTTAGAATTTTATGTCCTAAAAAACCATTGAAAATACAGTGTTATTTGACAGTTCGGTTTACTTATGATAAGATTTAATTTAAGAAAAGTTAGAGAAAAATAGAGGATATTATGAGTATTGAAATGACTGTCAGTGAGATTGCTGAGGTCTTGGGACTATCCCGACAAGCAATCAATAATCGTGTCAAAGAATTACCAGAAGAAGATATTACAAAAAACGACAAAGGTGTTACTGTTGTTACTCGTAGTGGATTGATCAAACTTGAAGAAATCTACAAAAAGACTATCTTTGAAGATGAACCAGTTAGTGATGAAGTTAAGCAACGAGAGCTTATGGAGATTCTTGTTGATGAAAAGAATGCTGAAATCATCCGTCTTTATGAGCAATTAAAAGCTAAAGATAAACAACTTGCTGAAAAAGATGAACAGATGCGAGTCAAAGACCGCCAAATCGCTGAAAAAGATAAGCAATTGGATCAACAACAACAGTTGACTCTTCAAGCTATGAAGGATCAAGAAACACTTCAGTTGGAGTTGGATCAAGCTAAGCAAGAAGTTCAAGCATCGAAGAAAGGCTTCTTTGCTCGCTTATTTGGAAAATAAGAAAAAACTGCTTGGTTTCTATAAATAGACCAGGTGGTTTCTTTTTACAAACTAATTAGGTACGATATGATGGAAACAGTAAGAGATTATATCTCATTTGATTTAGAATTTAACAAACACCAGGATAAGACTCATTTGATTCAAGTATCGGCGGTACATTTTAAAGACGGTGAAGAAGTAGGAGCGTTTGACTCTTATGTCTACACTGATGTTCCTTTGAAAAGTTTTATTAATGGTTTGACTGGTATTACTTCTGAAACACTCAAAGATGCTCCAAAGGTAGAAGAAGTTCTCAAAAAGTTTCAAGATTTCGTTGGTAACTTGCCCCTTGTTGGATACAATGCTGCAAAGAGTGATTTGCCGATTTTACTAGAACATGGGTTTGACTATCGTGATCAATATAAAGTTGATCTTTATGATGAGGCTTTTGAACGTCGTAGTTCTGATCTACACGGAATCGCTAATCTAAAATTACAAACTGTAGCAAGTTTTCTAGGTTTTAAAGGAAAATCTCATAATAGTTTAGAAGACGCTCGCATGACTGCTCAAGTTTATGAAGCTTTTCTAGAGTCGGATGAGAGTCGGCTTTTACTCAGTACTCAGAGCAACCTCAATTCTAATCCTTTTGGTGGTTTAGATTTATCACAACTTTTTGATTAGGAGTTTTTATGAAACCTGAAAAACCGAAAAAATTGGGTTTTAAAAAGATTTACCTAAATCTAGATAAAATCCTCTTTCTATTCTTTCTAATCTTTATGTTGGTTGACTATATCTGGTTACCATTAAACTCAGTGATAGCTGGATTCTTACTAAGTCAGACTGGATATTTGTTTATTTCCTACAACAATATTTTTGAGATTATAAAAAACGCACCTATAGTCAGTCTTGGTTTTGTGGTTTTGATAGCCCTCAATCTGCTGGTAGCCTATTTTCAACTCAGTATTCTCTTTATTGGAGCACGTCATCTCCTTTATCATGAAAAAAGAACTCTCATAGAATATAGTCGAAAAGTATTTCGTGAAAGCTTAGCTTTTATGAAAAAGTTGACTATTTCTAAAGCATTATTTATCTTTCTTTTTGTAGCAATGCTATTTCCTTTTATCAGAAAGATATTTAAGATTTATTATTTCAATAAAATAGTGATTCCGGAGTTTATCCAAACTTACATGGAAGATAAATATTGGATGTGGTGGGTAGCTATTATTAGCTTATCACTTTTATTCTTCTATGTTTCAGTTCGGTTGATGTTCGCATTACCAAAAGTCTTTTACGAAAAGATGTCAATTAAGGACTCCGTTCTTTATAGTCTTGAAAAAACCAAGAATAACTTTTGGTTTTATGCCTGGCATTTATTCTTAATTATTGTAAAGACAAACCTATTCTTTTACCTACCTCTCATCCCTATATTATCAATTCAGTTTATAGTGGATAGCATAACACAGAAAGAATCCCTAGTTCTTGCTATTATTAACTTTGTTCTCATCAAGAATTTTCATTATATGGCATTAACCTATTTCCTTGTTAAATTCTCTTCTTTTCTAACAGGAGAAGAACTTGACATTATGCCAAGACGGGAGAAGGACCATATCATGAGATGGGGTGTGATGGTCTGTGCAAGTACTTTCTTTGCAATTGAAGGATATAATTATCTAGAAGCTCCTGTAGTCAATCCGCCACTTGTAATTTCACATCGTGGCGTATCAAATGGCAATGGTGTACAAAATACAATCCAATCCTTGGAAAAAACTGCTCAATTAAAACCGGATTTAATAGAAATGGATATCCAGGAAACCAAGGATGGTCAATTTGTCATGATGCACGATGCAAATCTTAGAGGATTAGCAGGTTTGAATAAGACGCCACAGGATTTGACTCTGGAAGAGTTACAACAGATCGACATACACGAGAATGGTTATACGACGAAGATTTCGAGTTTTGATGATTACCTGAATCGCGCAAATGAATTGCATCAGAAACTTCTTATTGAAATTAAGACTAGCCACAAAGATAGTCCGCAAATGATGGATCATTTTCTCGAAAAGTATGCTGCAAAAATTAAGGTTTATGGTCATCAAATGCAATCCTTGGATTACCATGTTGTTGAGAAAGTAACTCAGTATGACAAGGATATTCCAATCTACTTTATTCTTCCTTACAATTCTGTTTTTCCGAGAACGAATGCAACGGGTTATACTATGGAGTACTCTACATTGGATGAATACTTTGTAACCAAACTTTGGAATACAGAGCAGAAACTCTATGTATGGACAATCAATAGTTCTGAGTCATTTGATAAGTCTTTCCGCTTAGGTGTCAACGGCATGATAACGGATAACTTGAAAATGATTAAAGATGAACTAGAAACAGCTCAGGAAGATCCTGAGTATACAGACTTGCTTTTAAAAAAGGCAACTGAATTCTTTGCATTCTAATCAAAAAAGAGGCTGTTAACCAGCCTCTTTTTGTACGATATTAAAAAGGTAATTTACCTGCGAATGCACCAAGTTTCTTCTTAGTAGTTTCGTCAATTTGCTCGAGAGCAGCATTGAGTGCTTGGACAGTCATATCAGATAGTGTCTCAATATCTTCTGGATCTACGACTGCTGGATCAAAATCAATTTTAACGACTTTTTTATCACCAGTTAATGTTGCAGTTACCAGATTTTGAGCAGAAGTTCCAACAAATTCAGTAGCAGCAAGCTCAGCTTGACTTTGTTCCATTTGTTTTTGAAGTTTTTGAGCTTGGCGCATCATGTTTTGCATATTCATCATGGCGGTAGTTAGCTTCCTTTTCTTTTATTTTCCATTTTATTTTATCAATTTTAATACGAAAAGTCTATTTTTAATTTTAGTGCTCTTTTTATATCTAAATTCATTTTAAGGTTTCTTTAAGTTTTCTATACTATTCTGAAGAACTCTATATTAATCGAGAGCTAGAAATGACAGATTAGAACTCAATTTTGCCAAAAACGTGATGTTGATACTAGTTTTTAGCTAGAGGGACCTAGTATTTATTTTAAGATAGTGCTAGATTATGATATAATAGGAAAGAATGAGTTTTTAGTACAAACCAAAGGAGAATCAATATGATTTACGCTGGAATTTTAGCAGGTGGAACCGGCACGCGCATGGGTATCAGTAATTTACCTAAACAATTTCTTGAGTTGGGAGACCGCCCAATTCTAATCCATACAATTGAAAAATTTGTCCTAGAACCAAGTATTGAAAAAATTGTTGTTGGAGTTCATGGTGACTGGGTTACACATGCAGAAGATCTAGTTGAAAAATTCCTTCCACTTCACAAGGACCGCATCATCATTACAAAAGGTGGGGCTGATCGTAATTCTAGTATTGAAAAGATTATTGAAGCAATTGATGCTTACCGTCCACTAACAGAAGATGATATCGTAGTGACGCATGATTCGGTTCGTCCCTTTATCACACTTCGCATGATTCAAGACAATATCGCTCTTGCTCAAAAACATGAAGCGGTTGATACTGTGGTTGAAGCGGTGGATACTATTGTTGAAAGTACAAATGGTCAGTTCATTACAGATATTCCAAATCGTGCTCATCTATACCAAGGACAAACTCCACAAACCTTCCGTTGTAAAGACTTTATTGACTTGTATGGTTCTTTATCAGCAGAAGAAAAAGAAATTTTAACAGATGCATGTAAGATCTTTGTCATCAAGGGTAAAGATGTAGCCTTAGCTAAAGGTGAATACTCAAACCTTAAAATTACAACAGTTACAGACTTGAAGATTGCTAAAAGCATGATTGAGAAAGACTAGAGACATGATTAATCAAATTTATCAACTGACAAAACCAAAGTTTATTAATATTAAATACCAGGAAGAAGAAATTGATCAAGAGAATCATATCCTCATCCGACCAAATTACATGGCTGTTTGTCATGCGGATCAGCGCTATTATCAAGGTAAACGAGATCCAAAAATTTTAGCCCAAAAACTACCTATGGCTATGATTCATGAGTCTTGTGGTACAGTCATTTCTGACCCAACAGGGACCTATAAAGTTGGTCAGAAGGTTGTCATGATTCCAAATCAACCACCTATGCAAAGTGATGAGGAATTCTACGAAAACTACATGGCTGGAACGTATTTCCTATCAAGTGGCTATGATGGATTCATGCGTGAGTTTGTTTCTCTACCTAAGGATCGTGTGGTAGCTTACGAAGATATCGAAGATACAGTTGCAGCCATTACTGAGTTTGTCAGTGTGGGCATGCACGCTATGAATCGCTTCCTTACTGTTTCACATAGTAAACGTCAACGTATCGCTGTTATTGGTGATGGAAGTTTAGCTTTTGTCATGGCAAATATTATCAACTATACCTTGCCTGAAGCTGAAATTATCGTCATTGGTCGTCACTGGGAAAAGTTGGAACTCTTCTCTTTTGCTAAAGAGCTTTACATAACTGATAGTATCCCAGAGGATCTTAGTTTTGACCATGGTTTTGAATGCTGTGGTGGTGATGGATGTGGACCTGCTATAAATGACTTGATCCGATACATCAAACCTCAGGGAACGCTATTAATGATGGGTGTTAGTGAGTATAAGGTAAATATAAATACCCGTGATGCCCTCGAAAAAGGTTTGTTACTTGTAGGTTCTTCACGTTCTGGAAGAATTGACTTTGAAAATGCTATCCAAATGATGGAAGTCAAGAAATTTGCCAATCGTTTGAAAAATATTATTTATCTAGAAGAGCCAGTCAGAGAAATCAAAGATATTCACCGAGTTTTTGCAACTGACTTAAATACCGCTTTTAAGACAGTCTTTAAGTGGGAAGTCTAATGGAGGATGATTGTGGAAAAAATCATTAAGGAAAAACTTACTTCTTTACTATCAACTGATGAAGATATTCTGAGCGTTGAACAATTAGGTGGGATGACCAATCAAAACTACTTGGTCAAAACATCTTCGAATCAATATATTGTTAAGTTTTTCGGAAAAGGTACAGATAAATTAATCGACCGTCGGAATGAAAAGTTCAATCTTGAATTGTTGAAAGATTTGAAATTAGATGTAGAAAATTATCTTTTTGATATTGAAGCAGGCATCAAGGTTAATCAATACATTGAAAACGCTGAAACGCTTAACTCATCTACTATTAAAACCAAATTTGAAAAGATTGCACCAATACTACAAACCATTCACGCTTCAGGTAAAGAATTAAAAGGAGAGTTTGCTCCTTTTGAGGAAATCAAAAAATATGAATCTTTGATTCAAGGGGAAATTTCCTATCCGAACTATGAAGCTGTCAGAAAGTCAGTATTCTCACTGAAAGATCAACTTGAAGAAATTGGAATTGATAAGAAATCATGTCATATTGATTTGGTTCCAGAAAACTTTATAGAAGGACCAGATGGGCATCTTTATCTAATTGATTGGGAATATTCATCTATGAATGATCCTATGTGGGATTTGGCAGCCCTCTTCCTAGAATCTGAATTTACAAGTGCAGAAGAAGAAGACTTTTTAAGTCATTACGAGAGTGACAAGACTCCAGTTTCAAGGGAGAAAATTCGTATTTACAAAATCTTGCAAGATATCATTTGGAGTCTTTGGACTATTTACAAAGAAGAAAATGGTGCAGATTTCGGAGATTACGGAATCTCTCGTTACAATAGAGCAGTGAAGGAATTGGATTCTATGGGAGGTTCTAATGAAAACTAAAAATGGAGTTTCTTTTGGGCTACTATCAGGTGTGTTCTGGGGATTAGGATTAACTATTAGTGCTTATATCTTTTCAATATTCACGGATTTATCGCCCTTTGTAGTAGCAGCAGCACACGATTTCCTAAGTATTTTTATCTTGCTAGGATATCTTCTAGTTAAGGAAGGCAAAGTTCGTTTTTCAATCTTCTTGAACATTCGAAATGTCAGTGTTATAATTGGAGCCTTACTTGCTGGACCTATTGGTATGCAGGCTAACCTCTATGCGGTTAAATATATCGGTAGTTCATTAGCTTCGTCAGTCTCAGCTATTTATCCGGCAGTCTCAGTCTTGCTAGCCTTCTTCTTTTTGAAGCACAAGATTTCCAAAAATACAATTTTTGGTATCTTTCTAATCATTGCTGGGATTATTGCTCAGACCTATAAAGCAGAGCAGGTAAATTCTTTCTACATAGGTATTCTATGTGCTTTGATTTGTGCTTTTGCTTGGGGAAGTGAAAGTGTTCTGAGCTCCTTTGCTATGGAAAGTGACCTCAGTGAAATTGAAGCTCTCTTGATTCGTCAAGTTACATCCTTCTTGTCTTATCTTGTTATTGTGCTCTTCTCGCATCACTCATTTGCAGAAGTGGCAAATGGCCAATTGTTTGGTCTATTAATTGTCTTTGCGGCATTTAATATGATTTCTTATCTTGCCTATTATATGGCTATCAATCGATTGCAGCCAGCAAAAGCAACTGGTTTAAATGTCAGTTATGTAGTTTGGACTGTCCTGTTTGCAGCTATGTTCTTAGGAACACCTCTGACTGTCTTGACAATAATAACTTCATTTGTAGTAATGGCAGGTGTTTATATTATCATTAAAGAATAAAGGAGAAAACGCGTGAAAGCGATCATCTTAGCAGCTGGATTGGGGACTCGTTTGAGACCCATGACAGAAAATACTCCCAAAGCCTTGGTTAAAGTCAATCAAAAACCTTTGGTTGAATATCAAATTGAATTTTTAAAAGAACGTGGTATTGATGATATTATCATCGTCGTAGGTTATTTGAAAGAACAGTTCGACTACCTCAAAGAGAAGTACGGTGTTCGTTTGGTCTTCAATGATAAGTATGCTGATTACAACAACTTTTACTCTCTTTACTTGGTAAAAGAAGAGTTGGCTAACAGCTACGTTATCGATGCGGATAACTATCTTTTCAAGAATATGTTCCGCAATGATATTGAACGTTCAACTTACTTTAGTGTTTATCGCGAAGACTGTGATAATGAGTGGTTCCTAGTTTATGGGGATGACTTCAAAGTTCAAGATATCATTGTCGATAGTAAAAACGGACGCATCTTGAGCGGTGTTTCATTCTGGGACGCTCCAACAGCTGAGAAGATTGTAGGATTTATCGATGAGGCTTATGCAGGCGGCGAGTTTGTTGACCTCTATTGGGACAACATGGTTAAAGATAATATCAAAGAACTAGATGTTTATGTAGAAGAGTTAGAAGAAAACTCTATCTACGAAATTGACAGTGTTAAGGATTATCAAAAACTAGAAAAAATTCTTTCTTCACAAAAATAAACAATTTTATTAATTGATACCTTACCTATTTTTACTTGACTTTTTAGGATTGATACAGTATACTAGTGAAAATTTAACCTTTAAGGGAAGTCCAGAGAGGCTCACAAGGTGTCAGATTAAAAAGATTACACAAATTTCGAGTAAACGCAGTTTATTTGAGTCTTTTCTGTAAGTATCTTAACTGAAACCTTGCGATTGCAAGGTTTTTCTTTTTCTGAACCCCTTAAGATTTAAGGAGGAAAAGGTATGCATCCAAATTGTAAAAAACGCATGGGCGCTGTACGCTTAGAAACTATGAAAGTTGTTGCCCAAGAGGAAATAGCACCAACAATCTTTGAACTCGTTCTTCAAGGAGAAATGGTTGAAGCTATGAAAGCAGGGCAATTTCTTCATTTACGAGTTCCTGATGATGCTCATCTCTTGCGTCGTCCAATTTCAATCTCATCTATCGATAAATATAGTAAGCAGTGTAAACTTATCTATCGAGTTGAAGGAGCTGGTACAGCAATCTTTTCAACCTTAAAAACTGGTGATAGCTTAGATGTTATGGGACCTCAAGGAAATGGATTTGATTTGTCTGATTTAGACAAGCAGAATCGTGTTCTTCTAGTTGGTGGAGGAATCGGAGTACCACCCTTACTCGAAGTAGCTAAACAACTACATAAGAGTGGTGTGGAAATTATAACTGTTCTAGGATTTGCTACTAAAGATGCTGTCATTTTAGAAAGTGAATTATCCCAATACAGCAAAGTCTTTGTGACAACTGATGATGGTTCCTATGGTATCAAGGGGAATGTCTCAGTTATCATTAAGGAATTAGACACTGAATTTGACGCCATCTACTCTTGCGGGGCACCTGGTATGATGAAATATATCAATCAAACCTTTTACGACCACCCAAGAGCTTATCTATCTTTAGAATCGCGTATGGCCTGCGGCATGGGGGCTTGCTATGCTTGTGTCCTAAAAGTTCCAGATAGTGAAACAGTTAGTCAACGTGTCTGTGAAGATGGGCCTGTATTTAAAACAGGAACAGTTGTTTTATAAGGAGAGTATCATGACTACAAATCGATTACAAGTTTCTCTGCCAGGCTTAGAGTTAAAGAATCCTATCATTCCCGCATCAGGTTGTTTTGGTTTTGGTCAAGAGTATGCTAAATACTATGATTTAGATCTATTAGGTTCTATCATGATAAAGGCTACTACGCTTAAACCACGATTTGGTAATCCAACACCTCGAGTGGCAGCAACTCCTGCAGGTATGCTTAATGCTATTGGTCTACAAAATCCTGGTTTAGAAGTCGTTCTGTCTGAAAAGTTACCTTGGCTTGAAAGAGAATATCCAAATCTCCCTATCATCGCCAATGTTGCTGGATTTTCAAAACAGGAGTATGCAACCGTTTCTCATGGAATTTCAAAGGCAAATAATGTAAAAGCTATCGAGCTCAATATTTCATGTCCTAACGTTGACCATGGCAATCACGGGCTATTAATTGGACAAGACCCTGATTTAGCCTATGATGTGGTAAAAGCAGCTGTTGAGGCTTCAGAAGTACCCGTCTACGTTAAACTAACACCAAGTGTGACTGATATCGTAACCATAGCAAAGGCAGCAGAAGATGCCGGTGCTAGTGGTCTCACCATGATCAATACTCTTGTTGGTATGCGTTTTGATCTCAAGACAAGAAAACCAATCATTGCAAATGGAACAGGTGGGATGTCAGGTCCAGCAGTCTTTCCAGTTGCACTTAAATTAATCCGTCAAGTAGCCCAATCTACCAATCTACCAATCATTGGTATGGGAGGTGTCGATTCAGCTCAAGCTGCCTTAGAAATGTACTTAGCTGGTGCGTCAGCAATTGGAGTCGGTACAGCAAACTTTACCAATCCATATGCTTGTCCAGATATTATCGAAAATCTGCCAAAAGTTATGGAAAAGTATCAAATCGAAAGTCTGGAACAACTTAGGAAAGAAGTGAAGAGTAGCTTATAGTCTTTTTAAATTCGTAATGTTTTGCTTGCCTTCTTCTTTTTGGTATAATATGACTATGATTGTAACAATACCTATAAAAACTGAAAAAGACATTGCAACACCAGGACCGACTGTCCTAGTATTAGGATATTTTGATGGTATCCACCTAGGACATCAAAAATTATTTAGCATTGCTGGTGAAATTGCTGCTAAGAAAAGATTAAGCGTTGCTTTAATTACCTTTCATGAATCACCGAAGTTAACATTAAAACCCTATTCACCAGAAAATTTACTTCATATCCTGAATGCAGAAGAACGTGAACGTAAGTTTAAACGAGCTGGTGTCGAAAATCTTTATTTAATGGACTTCTCAAGTCGTATTGCCAATATGACCGCTCAAGAGTTTGTAGATACCTTTGTCAAAGAAGTCAAAGCAGATACCATTGTAGTAGGATTTGATTATAGTCTTGGTTCTGATAGAAAATCAGCTGAAGATTTAAAAGAAATCTTTGATGGAGAAGTAGTCGTAGTACCACCTGTAGAAGATGAAAAAGGAAAGATTAGCTCTACTCGCATTCGACAAGCTATCCTAGAAGGGAATGTGAAAGAAGCTGGCCAATTGCTTGGTAGCCCACTTCCGACAAAAGGAATTGTCGTTCATGGCAATGCTCGTGGTCGAACAATTGGATATCCTACTGCAAATCTCGTGCTTTTGGACCGCACTTATATGCCATCAGATGGTGTCTATACTGTTGATATTGAAATCAAACGGAAACTCTATCGTGGAATGGCCAGTGTCGGGAAGAACGTGACCTTTGATGGAGAAGAAGAGCGTTTTGAAGTGAATATCTTTGATTTTGATGAAGATATTTATGGTGAAACGGTAACCGTCTATTGGTTAGATCGTATCCGAAATATGGTAAAATTTGATAGTGTTGAACAACTGGTCAAACAACTGGAAGAAGATGAACAAGCTGCAAGAAAATAAAAGAATTAAAAAGTTCGGATGATTGTTCGAGCTTTTTGTTTTGCAAAACTAGTCGATTAAGAGTCTAGAATTATTTTTTCTATCAGTAAAATTTTGGGAAAAAGTAAATTTCTAGCTTGACATCTTAAATTTTAAAGAGTAGAATGTTTACTAGTTAATTAAATGGTTAAACACTAGTTAAGGAGTTGTGATGAAAAAAAGAAGTATCCTTTGGCTTATGTTGGCCTTATTTGCTCTCGTTTTAGGAGCTTGTGGACAAAAGGACAATCAAGAAAGCAAGGAAGGCAAGGGAATGAAAATAGTGACCAGTTTTTATCCAGTCTACGCCATGGTTAAAGAGGTTTCTGGTGATTTAAACGATGTTCGGATGATTCAGTCGAGTTCCGGTATTCATTCCTACGAACCTTCTGCAAATGATATTGCAGCTATTTATGATGCTGATGTCTTTATTTATCATTCACATACCTTGGAGTCGTGGGCAGGAAGTCTAGATCCTAGCCTACAGAATTCCAAAGTAAGAGTCATAGAAGCTTCAGATGGAATGACTTTGGAGCGAGTTCCCGGCTTAGAAGATATGGATGCCGGGAAAGGGATTGACGAGAAGACCTTGTATGATCCTCATACATGGCTTGATCCTGAAAAGGTTGCTGAAGAAGCACAGATTATTGCTGACAAGCTATCGGAACTAGATAGTGCTAATAAGGCTATTTATCAGAAAAACGCACAAAGTTTTAGTAATAAAGCTCATGAACTTACTAAGAAGTATCAACCAATCTTTGAAAAATCAAGTCAGAAGACATTTGTAACACAACATACGGCCTTTTCTTATTTGTCCAAACGGTTTGGTCTAAATCAACTAGGGATTGCTGGTATTTCACCTGACCAAGAACCAAGTCCAAGACAATTGACTGAAATTCAAGAATTTGTAAAGACTTATAAAGTCAAAACTATTTTTACTGAAAGCAATGTTTCTTCTAAAGTTGCTGACACACTTGTAAAATCAACAGGTGTGAGTCTTAAAACTTTAAATCCTTTAGAGGCTGATCCACAAAATGACAAGTCTTACTTGGAGAATCTTGAAGAAAATATGGCTATCTTAGCACAAGAATTGAAATGAGGAAATTATGAATAAAACAAAGAAATATTTAGCTGGATCAGCAGTAGTTATTGCGCTTAGTGTTTGTGCTTATGTTTTAAATCAGCACCAAGAAGCAGAGAAGAAGGAAGATAATCGTGTATCTTATGTTGATGGGAAAAACAATGAGTCTAAAAAGAACGAAAATTTGACTCCTGATCAAGTTAGCAAAAAGGAAGGCATTGAGGCCGAACAAATTGTTGTGAAAATTACTGATCAGGGATATGTGACTTCTCACGGAGACCATTTCCATTACTATAATGGTAAAGTTCCTTTCGATGCGATTTTTAGTGAAGAACTAGTCATGAAAGATCCAAGTTATCAATTGCGTGATGAACACATCGTTAACGAAATTAAAGGTGGTTACATCATCAAAGTTGATGGAAAATATTATGTCTACCTAAAAAATGCTAGTCAAGCTGAAAATATTCGTACCAAAGAACAAATTGAAAAACAAAAACAAGAGCATACATTTGACCAAAAAAATGATTCTAAGGAAGTTGTGGCAGCTAGAGCTCAAGGACGTTATACAACTGATGACGGTTATGTTTTTAACGCTTCTGATATCATTGAGGATACAGGAGATGCTTATATTGTTCCCCACGGAGGACACTTCCATTATATTCCTAAGAGTGATCTGTCAGCGGGTGAATTAGCTGCCGCAAAGGCTTATTTATCTGGCAATAGTTCAGCTCTCAGTCAACCCTTGTCACTGACACCGAATAATGGTGTTTCTGCAGCAGATGATGGTTATGTCTTTAACCCTAATGATATTGTCAGAGATACTGGCGATGCTTATATCGTACGACATGGGGACCACTATCACTATATCCCTAAATCATCTCTTAACAATCATCAAGCACAATCTAACACTCCAAGCTTAGAAAGTCCTTCTAATTCTACACCAAATAATCCGTTACCACATGTTCATCATGAAGAAGAGGAACACGATCATGGTTTTGATGCAAATAGAATTATAAGTGAAGATTCAGAAGGTTTTGTCATGAGTCATGGAGATCACAATCATTACTTCTTTAAGAAAGATTTGACACCTGAGCAAATCAAGGCAGCACAAGATCATTTGAAAGCTAAGTCACCAGTGACACCAAGTCCAAGTCATGAGGACCATGATGGAGATGAGCATGACCACCATCATGGTGAAGACCATGATCACGGCTTTGATGCGGATAGAGTCATCAGCGAAGATGCAGCTGGCTTTATCATGAGTCATGGAGATCACAACCACTATTTCTTTAAAAAAGATTTAACAAAAGATCAGATTAAAGCTGCTCAAGAACATTTAAACAGTCATAAAACTGAGTCTGTTAAACCTCTTGCAAAAGATGTAGAAGCATTTTCTAGAGAGGCCAGTGATAATGAAAAAATGGAGTATATTTCTAAGACCTACGGTGTACCGCTAGAAGCTATTCGTATTTCAAATGGATTCTTTGTATTTGGAAATCCAGACCAGGCTTATGACCCAACTCACATTCACCCTTATGCGGTTCGAAAGGAACACGTTCGAATTCCGCTTCAAACAGGTGATGCAGAGCTTGATTTTCTAAACGAACTCTATACAACTGCACTTCGTGACGGTGTCTCTCCTTATAGCTTACAGGTTGAAAATGGTAGCTTCGTCATACCTCACGGTGACCATAATCACTACATTAAAGTACAGACTAAAGGTTATGAAGTTGCTTTAAAACATAAGATTCCTGCCTTGCAATCCAACTACCAACCAGGAGCCTTTGATGAAGCGACTGTTCAAAATAAGGTTGATCAACTTCTAGCAGATAGTCGTGAAGTTTACAAGGATAAACCAATTCAACAAAGACAGATTGAGCTTGCTTTGGGACAATTCTCTGAAAATATGAAGAAGCTCTCAACCAACTCTACAGCTGGGTATCTAGCCGCATTAGATCTCTTTGACAAGCAGTATATCCATGTTGATGCTAGCGTAAAACCAACAGAAATCAGTCCTTTAGATAAGAAATATCAAGCTTTAGTAGATAAAATTAATACCTTGGATACAGATGCATATGGACTTCCTAAGAAGGATCTCTTGACTCAGCTTCAGGAAAACAAATTGGCTCAAGATGAAGCAGGTTTAGATGCAGTTGAAGCTAAGTTACAAGCCTTGCAAGATTTTAATGACCGTACTGGTGTTACGACAGTCGAATACATCAAGTATTTCTACCAACATCTATCTGATGGTCGCTTAAATGACACACTTAGAAATAAAGTTGCTAACTTAACTTGGACCCTTTATCAGTCACAATCCTTCCTTAAGGCGACTGACTTGAACAAACTCTTCCCAGAAATCTATCAAACAAAACTGGAAGTTGAAGAAGCACTGAAGAATGAACCTGTTACAAGTAAGCCTTCTGAAACGATTTTAGATACTGAAAAAGTGGATGGTCATAGTGCTAAGACAGCAGTCTATGAATTTTTGAAAGGTTTATATGATGATATTAAGCCTGAGGAACAAAGCAATCATGTTCGAAAAGCTCAAGTAGAAGGACTCTTAACGAAAGCTGATGAATTAGTTGCTCAAGTCAAAGAAGAAGGCGTAAAAGCTTCACTCGCTGACGAGGTGAAAAACCTGAAAGCTGCTCTAGATAAAGACGACGCAGACCTTGATGAACTAAACACACAAGTTCAAGATCTTATAAAACGTATTTCACAAACCATTCAGACTGAACGTGAGAATGCTAATCAAGACCCAGAGGTTTTAGTTCTCTATCAAAAATTATATAACGGAGTCCTTGCCCTTCATACTTATTTGGAAATGAATAATGGTTCTGATACGGACTTTGAAAAAGTGGACGCCTTGTTCGATAAATTGTCAGCTGCAAGCAAAGACAAACAAGCTCTTCTAGCTCTTGCGCAAGAAATTGTATCATTAAACCAAGAGCTTCAATCCAAAGCTAAGCCGGATGAAGCAAGTTCTGAAACAACAAGCAATCAAGCAAGCGACAAACAGACTGAATCAAGCAATCCAACGACTAGTTCTCCAGAAACAAGTGAAAAAGAAGTCAACTAAAAAAGAAGTAGCTTTGCTACTTCTTTTTTAGTCTTTGTAAGATACAATGCCAATGATTGTATCAACTGCACGCTCCATAGTTTGAAGGCTGACATATTCAAAACGTCCGTGCATATTCTCGCCACCAGCGAAGATATTTGGAGTCGGAATTCCCATGAAAGAAATCTTAGAACCGTCAGTTCCACCACGGATAGGCTCGATAATAGGTGTAATATCAAGATTTTCCATAACTGCTTTAGCAATAGTGATTGGAGTCATATCTTTTTCAATGACTTCTTTCATGTTGTAGTATTGGTCTGTCAAAGTCAGGGTTATACGATCACTGCCAAGTTCTTGGTTCATCTTGTCAGCAATAGCTTGCATTGCAGCTTTACGTGCTTCGAAGCTTTCTTTTTCAAAGTCGCGAATGATGTAGCTAGCACGCGCTTCCTCGACAGTACCTGTTACATCCATAAGATGGAAGAAACCTTGGTAACCCTCGGTCAACTCAGGTCGGTCACCAGCTGGGAGTTGATTGTGGAAATCGATGGCTAACTGGAGAGCATTGACCATTTGCCCTTTAGCAGTACCTGGGTGTACATTACGGCCTTGGAAGTGAAGTTCAGCCCCTGCAGCAGAGAAGGTTTCATATTGCAATTCTCCAAGAGGGCCCCCGTCGACAGTATAAGCAAAGTCAACATTAAAGTCTTCTGCATCAAATTTGTTAGCACCAACACCGATTTCTTCATCAGGTCCAAAGCCGACACGGATTTCGCAGTGTTTAATTTCAGGATGAGCGTTCAAGTATTCGATAGCTGTCATGATTTCAGCGATACCTGATTTATCATCTGCACCGAGCAATGTGGTTCCGTCCGTTGTAATCAAAGTTTGACCTGGATATTTCTCTAAGCTCTTAAAATCCGCTGGATCAAGTTTGAAACCAGAAGTGCCAAGTTCGATAACCCCACCGTCGTAATTTTCAATAACTTGCGGATTAATGCCTTCAGCATTAAAATCAGCTGTATCCATGTGGGAGATAAAACCAATCTTACGAGTCAAACTAGAATCGTTAGCTGGAAGTGTACCGATAGCAAAACCGTTTGGCAAATAATAGACATTTTGCAAACCGACACGTTTCATCTCAGGGATGAGAACATTGGTTGCGAAGTCTACTTGGCTTTGAGTACTAGGTGTTGTCGTTGAGTTTTCGTCAGAACGTGTATTGACTTTGACGTATGTCAAGAAGCGTTCTAGTAATGTTGGATATTTCATCATAACTCCTTTATATAATTTTTTATTTACCTAAACAAAATTGACTAAATAACTGGGTGATGAGTTCATCTGGTGCAGCATCTCCGGTGATTTGCCCAAGAATTTCCCAGGTACGGGTTAAATCAACCTGAAGTAGATCGACTGGCATACCGAGTTCAAGACCTTCGTTAACTGCTTGTAAGCTTTCGACTGCCTTTTCAATTAATGAAATATGACGGGCATTAGACAAGTAAGTAGCATCTTGTTCAACCAAGCCAGCATTTTCAAAGAAGAGGTTGTTGATGCGTTCCTCGATTTTATCTATATTCTGATTTTTAAGAACTGAAATACGGATGACATCTTCAGGGAGTTCCTGAGTTTCAATAGCTTCAGCTAGGTCAGTTTTGTTGAGAAGAATAATACGATTTGTATCTTGACTAATTTCAAGAAGTTGTCGGTCTTGGGCAGTTAGAGGTTCACTAGCGTTTAGGACTAGTAGAACTAAGTCAGCTTCCTTTAGGGCTTTCTTGGAGCGTTCGACACCGATTTGCTCGACGATATCATCTGTTTCCCGAATACCAGCTGTATCAATCAATTTGAGAGGAACACCGTTGATATTGACGTATTCTTCGATGACATCACGAGTAGTTCCGGCAATATCAGTGACAATGGCCTTATCTTCACGTAGAAGGTTGTTAAGAAGGCTTGATTTTCCAACATTTGGACGACCAATGATAGCCGTTGAAATTCCTTCACGGAGAATTTTACCACGACGTGCCGTTTTTAAGAGATTGGTTAAGAGGTGTTCAAATTCTAAAGTTTTTTCACGGATTACAGCAGTAGTAGCCTCTTCCACATCGTCATACTCAGGATAGTCTATATTAACCTCAACTTGTGCAAGTGTATTGAGTATCTCCTGGCGAGTATTGTTAATAAGATCAGAAAGGGAGCCATCTAACTGTTTGACCGCAATATTCATAGCCTTGTCCGTCTTGGCACGGATGATATCCATAACGGCCTCAGCCTGAGTCAAGTCCACACGACCGTTGAGGAAGGCACGCTTGGTAAATTCACCAGGCTCAGCCAACCGAGCCCCTTCACGGATAGCTAGTTGAAGGATTTCATTAGTTACGGCGATTCCACCGTGGGTATTAATTTCAATAATATCTTCACGAGTGAAGGTTTTTGGAGATTTCATAGCACCAACCATGACCTCGTCCATAACCTTACCTGTCTGAGGATCAACGATATGTCCGTAGTTTAGAGTGTGGCTAGCAACCTTGCTCAAATCCTTACCTTTAAAAATTTTCTGGGCGATAGTAAAACTATCTGTTCCACTTAAACGAACAATCCCAATAGCCCCTTCACCAAGCGGAGTTGAGATTGCTGCGATGGTATCAAATTCACGTGTAATCATTTAATTTCCTTTTTACAATTTTAAAAAAAATATCACTTAAAATTGTAACAAAATATAGTGTTTTATTCAACGAATGCCACTTATAAAGAAAAGCCTAAGCAAATTGCTTAAGCTTACTTAGTGCGCATTTCACCTTGTGGGAAATAAGTTCCTTCAGGCATATCGTTAATAATAACGTGAACAGCTGACTGAGGTGCTCCTGTGTTACGAACAACAGCTTCTGTTACTTCCTTAGCTAGGGCTTTCTTTTGCTCTAGAGTGCGTCCTTCAAATAAATCAATGCGTACAAATGGCATAATTGCGTCCTCCACTAGTTATTTGGTTTCTTCTATTTTACCACATTTTGCCATTTAAAGCTTTGAGAAATTATGGTATACTAGAATGTAGCAAAAAATTAGAAATGGACGTGAAATAGAAGCATGGCACAGTTGTATTATCGTTATGGGACCATGAACTCTGGCAAGACGATTGAGATTCTCAAGGTAGCCTATAACTATGAGGAGCAAGGAAAAGGAGTTGTGATTATGACTTCAGCTCTGGATACACGTGACGGTGTCGGTTATGTCTCTAGTCGCATTGGAATGAAAAGACCAGCAATTGCCATTGACGAAACAACAGATATCTTTGGGTTTATCCGGGATTTGCCTGAAAAGCCTTACTGTGTGCTTGTTGATGAAGCTCAATTTCTAAAACGTCATCATGTTTACGACTTGGCCCGTGTTGTTGATGAGTTAGACATACCTGTTATGGCATTTGGTTTAAAAAATGACTTTCGCAATGAGCTGTTTGAAGGTTCCAAACACCTCTTGCTCTTAGCAGATAAGATTGATGAGATCAAGACCATTTGTCAGTTTTGCAAGAAAAAAGCGACTATGGTTTTGCGTACGCAGGATGGACTGCCTGTTTATGATGGTGAACAAATCCAGATTGGTGGAAATGAAACCTATATCTCAGTTTGCCGTAAACATTATTTTGCCCCACTGATAACATCCAAAAAGGAACAAAAATATGACAATTGAACTAAGAGATGTTACAATGGAAAATTATTTTGATGTTCTGAATTTGGATGTTAAGGAATATCAAAAACAATTTATTGCTACTAACGCAATTAGTTTAGCTGAAGCATATGTCTACACAAAAAATGGAGATTTTGTAGCTCCATTGGCAGTTTACGATAATGATGCAATCATAGGTTTTGTGATGTTAGCTTATGATAAAAAAATCGGAATTAGTAATGGAAATTATTTACTTTTTCGTTTCATGATTGATAAGCATTTTCAAGATCAAGGATATTTTAAACCAATTATGGATAAGGTGCTAGACTATGTTCGGACAGCGCCAGCAGGTTTATCCAATAAACTTTGGTTGTCTTATGAAGCAGAAAATGAACATGCAAGATCTTGTTACCTCAGTTATGGATTTAAAGAAACTGGGGAAATATTTGAGAACGAAGTAGTAGCAATCTATGATTTAACAATTGAGAATAAGGAGAAAGAATGAATATCTATGATCAACTACAAGCTGTAGAAGACCGTTATGAAGAGTTAGGAGAATTGCTCAGTGACCCGGATGTAGTTTCTGATACCAAACGTTTCATGGAGCTTTCAAAAGAAGAAGCTTCTACTCGTGATACAGTTACAACCTACCGTGAATACAAACAAGTCCTTCAAAACATCGTCGACGCTGAGGAAATGATTAAGGAATCAGGCGGAGATGCAGACTTGGAAGAAATGGCCAAGCAAGAATTGAAAGACGCTAAGGCTGAAAAAGAAGAATACGAAGAAAAACTGAAAATCTTGCTTCTTCCAAAAGATCCAAACGATGATAAGAACATTATCCTAGAAATCCGTGGTGCAGCTGGTGGAGATGAAGCAGCTCTCTTTGCTGGCGATTTGCTAACCATGTACCAAAAGTATGCTGAAGCTCAAGGCTGGCGCTTTGAAGTTATGGAAGCTTCTATGAACGGCGTCGGCGGCTTTAAAGAAGTTGTTGCCATGGTATCAGGCCAGTCTGTTTACTCTAAACTTAAGTACGAATCAGGTGCCCACCGTGTGCAACGTGTCCCTGTGACTGAAAGCCAAGGTCGTGTACACACTTCAACAGCGACAGTTCTCGTCATGCCTGAAATCGAAGAAGTTGAATACGATATTGATCCAAAAGACCTTCGTGTGGATATCTATCACGCATCAGGTGCTGGTGGACAAAACGTCAATAAGGTTGCGACTGCCGTTCGTATCGTTCACTTGCCGACTAATATCAAGGTTGAGATGCAGGAAGAACGTACCCAGCAGAAAAACCGTGAGAAGGCTATGAAGATCATCAGAGCGCGTGTTGCTGACCACTTTGCACAGATTGCCCAAGACGAGCAGGACGCTGAGCGTAAGTCTACTATCGGTACTGGTGACCGTTCTGAACGTATCCGTACTTATAACTTCCCACAAAACCGTGTGACGGACCACCGTATCGGCTTGACTTTACAAAAACTTGATACAATTCTAGCTGGTAAATTGGATGAAGTTGTAGATGCCTTGGTTCTTTACGACCAAACACAAAAATTGGAAGAATTAAACAAATAATGAAATTAGCTCAAATTTTTAAAGATTTTGAGGAAAAGTTGATAGTACAAGGAGAGGAAGCAGAAAGCCTCTCCTTTGTCTATCGTAGCCTAAAAAATCTATCTTTTACAGACTTCGTCTTTGCCCTTCAGCAAGAAGTCACTGATGAAGATTACAAATTTGTAGAGGATATTTACATCAAGCTAGCTAGCCACATACCTGCCCAATACATTATCGGTTATGCTGAATTCTATGGGATGCAGTTAAAAGTAGATGAGCGCGTCTTAATTCCCCGTCCAGAAACAGAAGAGTTGGTGGAACTCATTTTGGCTGAGAATCCAAAGGAAAACCTCAAAGTTCTTGATATCGGTACAGGAAGTGGCGCAATTGCCCTTTCCTTAGCTAAAAATAGGCCAGATTGGACAATCACAGCTGCCGATATTTCTCAAGATGCATTAGACCTAGCATCGGAGAATGCAAAGCGTTTAAATTTGGGGATCTCATTTATCAAATCTGACTGTTTCTTCGAAATTTGTTCAAAATATGATATAATTGTATCCAATCCACCATACATTTCTCGAGCAGATGAGGTAGAAGTTGGTTTGAATGTTCTGCATTCAGAACCACATTTGGCACTCTTTGCTGACGAGGATGGCCTAGCTATCTACCGTAGAATCGCGGAAGACTCCAAGGACTATCTAAATGATGGTGGTAAGATTTATCTTGAAATTGGCTACAAACAAGGTCAAAGTGTTCCAGCTCTTTTCAAGGAAAATTTTCCCGAGAAGCGAGTTCGAACTCTGAAAGACCAATTTGGCCAAGATAGGATGGTTGTCATTGATGATGGAGAAGATTAAGCAAGAATTGGAAAAAGGTGGGGCTGTAGTTTTACCAACGGAGACTGTCTATGGTCTTTTTGCAAAAGCTTTAGATGAAAAAGCTGTTGATCATGTCTACCAGCTTAAACGTCGCCCTAGAGATAAGGCGCTCAATCTCAATGTCGCTAGTCTAGCTGATATTTTGAACTTTTCTAAGAATCAGCCACCTTATTTACAACAACTTGTAGAAAAATTTTTACCAGGTCCATTGACCATCATCTTAAAAGCTAATGATAAAGTTCCTGACTGGGTCAATTCAGATTTGACGACAGTTGGATTTCGCATGCCGAATTATCCTGTAACACTGGAATTGATTCGTGAGTTCGGTCCATTAATCGGACCTTCTGCCAATATTTCTGGTCAAGCTAGCGGAGTTACTTTTAAAGAAATTTTAAAAGATTTCGACCAAGAGGTTCTGGGAGTAGAAGATGATGCTTATTTAACAGGGCAAGATTCAACTATTTTAGACTTATCTGGCAGCAAGGCGAGAATCCTACGACAAGGAGCAGTGACTAAAGAAGATATCCTTGCCAAGATACCTGTAATTCCTTTTGAGGAGGTATAACATGCTACGTGATTTGAAAATAACTGATGTTGATGCAATTTATAAGATTAACAAAGAAGCTTTGGGTTATTCTTTTAATCTAGAGGACACAGCTAGTCAATTAGCTAAGTTGTCTCAAGACTCTCATCACTATTTACTAGGTTTCGAGGATTTGTCTAGCCATGACTTGCTTGGCTATGTACATGCTGAAGTTTATGAATCCCTTTATTCAAAACCGGGTTTTAATATCCTAGCTTTAGCTGTTTTGCCCCAAATGCAAGGAAAAGGTATTGGGAAAACTTTACTACAAGGCTTGGAACAAGAAGCAATAGGTCGTGGATATCAGTTTATTCGCTTAAACTCTGCAGACCATCGTCTAGGCGCTCATGCTTTCTATGAAAAAGTGGGTTATACCTGCGATAAAGTTCAGAAGCGTTTCATACGAGTCTTTTACTAGAAAATGATTGAATACGAGGAATACTATTTATATGGACATTTATATTAAGAAAGCCATTATCCATCAGTTCAGCCCTGATGACACAGAGTTGTACCTAGCGGATAAATTTCTCAATATCACTCCTAAAATTGAAGAATACTTGCGTAAAAAAGTGGAGCGTGTGTATTCGGACGATGCCAAAACTGGGATTTTTGAAGAAGATAATCCATTTTTCAACCATATCACAGAAGATCTAATGGCAACATCTGTGACAATAGCAAACCTTTGGAAAGAGGAATTCTCTGTATCTGAAAATCAAAAGACAAATGATTTAGTCTTTGTCCAGTTTTCAAAAGAAGGAGTCGAACACTTTGCCTTCCTGCGAATTGCATTGCGCGAGACCTTGACGCACTTAGGTGGCGAAGTTGATAATCCAATTAAGTTGACTCAGAATAACCTTCCAGGTTTTGGAACTGGAGCTGATGAAGCCCTTGTGGTTAATCTTCAAAGTCGTAAGTATCACTTGATCGAAAAACGGATCAAGTATAATGGAGCCTTTTTGAACTACTTTTCTGAGAATCTTATTCAAGCACAACCAAAGATTTCACCTAAGAAGTCAATCAAGGAACTGGAAAAAACGGCTCAGAAAATTGCCGAAACCTTTAATGCGGATGATTTTCAATTTCAATCCAAGGTTAAATCAGCAATCTTCAATAATATCGAAGAAAACAATGAACTCTCTCCAGAAAAATTAGCTAATGATCTCTTTGACAACAATCTTACTGCCCGTCTAAGCTTTATTGACAGAGTCAAAGAAGCAGTACCTGAGCCAGTTCAGTTTGATGAGATTGATGCTAGTCGTCAGTTAAAGAGATTTGAAAATCAGAAACTTTCCTTGTCTAACGGAATTGAACTTATCGTGCCAAACAATGTCTATCAAGACGCAGAATCGGTTGAGTTCATCCAAAATGATAATGGAACTTATTCTATCTTAATCAAAAACATCGAGGATATTCAAAATAAATAATGTTTAAACTTATACGAAGAGTGCTGGTACTAGCAGTCTTCCTTTTCGCTGGATACAAAGCCTATCTCATTCATCAGGATGTCAAACAAGTCATGACCTACCAACCCATGGTACGTGAAATCTTGAATGAAAGAGATACTCCAGCAAATGAAGAGCTTGTGCTCGCCATGATCTATACAGAAACTAAGGGTAAAGAAGGAGACGTGATGCAGTCTAGCGAGTCTGCTACCGGTTCTACTGATACCATAAACGATAATGCAAGTAGTATTCGTCAAGGGGTTCAAACCTTGACAGAAAATCTCTACCTAGCTCAAGAAAAAGGAGTGGATGTCTGGACAGCCATTCAAGCTTATAACTTTGGGCCTGCTTATATTGATTTTATCGCCCAAAATGGGAAAAAGAATACGATTGCTCTAGCTAAACAATATTCTAGAGATACAGTTGCGCCGACCTTAGGGAATACAACTGGAAAAACCTATCGCTACATTAATCCTATTTCCATTTTTCAAGGTGGAGAACTTTATGTCGATGGGGGAAACTATTATTACTCAAGACAGGTTCAAGTAAATCTTTATATCATGAAAATTTTTAATCTATTTTAAGCATCTAGAAATTCTAGGTGCTTTTATAAGTTTTCTTTAAGGATACTTTAATATGCTAGAGTGGAAAAGGAGGAACGTCTCATGCGAAAGAAATTCTTTCTGACTAGCGCTGCAGTACTTTTAGCAGTTGCAACACTGCAAAGCGCCCAGGCAGCTACTGATGTTCAAAAAGTCATTGATGAAACCTATGTTCAACCTGAGTACGTCTTGGGTTCTTCACTAACAGAAGATCAAAAAAATCAAACACTTAAAAAACTAGGCTATGATGCCTCTAAAGATACTAAAGACTTGAAGACAATGACGCCCGATGTCTACTCAAAAATTATGAATGTCGCAAACGATTCTAGTCTTCAACTTTATTCATCAGCGAAAATTCAAAAACTAGGTGAAAAATCTCCACTTGAAGTCAAGATTGAAACACCAGAAAATATCACAAAAGTGACCCAAGACATGTACCGTAATGCGGCTGTTACCTTGGGTGTCGAGCACGCACGTATCACCGTTGCAGCGCCAATCCCAGTTACTGGGGAAAGTGCCCTAGCAGGTATTTACTATTCCCTTGAGTCAAATGGTGTAAAATTACCTCAAGAAAATAAAGACTTGGCTCAGGAAGAGCTCAAGGCCTTGTCAGACATTAACGATGAAAACAAGGACAAATCAGGCTTCGATGCTAATAAATTGAACGTTGCACTTGCTGATATCAAGGCTGCAGTCGCTAAGGCTAAAGAGTCCAAAGGTGAACTTACAGAAGATGATGTTCGTAAAATTGTCGAAGATACTTTGAAGAACTACAAACTGGATCAAGTCGTTACAGGCAATCAGGTCAATGTCATTATCAACTTTGCGTTTAATCTTTCAAAGAGCGATATTCTTAATAACGAAGACTTTACAAAGACTCTAAAAGATTTGAAACAAAGTATCGTTGCGCAAGCTGGTGACAGCTTCAGTAATATCGACCTTAACTTTGACGCCAATAAAGCTATTCAAGATGGAGGAAACATCCTCAGTTCTATTTGGCAAGGCATCCTTGATTTCTTCAAGAGTTTTGGTGCTTAGGTCAATTCATGGTATAATAGATGGTAACAGGATTGTTGCCGTCTTTTTTTGACGACTCATAGAAAGTGAAGAATATGTTAAAGAAAAATGATATTGTAGAAGTAGAGATTGTCGATTTGACCCATGAAGGAGCCGGCGTTGCCAAGGTAGATGGCTTGGTCTTTTTTGTTGAGAATGCTTTGCCGACTGAGAAAATCCTTATGCGTGTCCTTAAAGTTAATAAAAAGATTGGTTTTGGTAAGGTCGAGGAGTATCTCGTTCAGTCACCTCATCGTAACAAAGATTTAGATTTGGCTTACCTGCGTTCAGGTATTGCCGACCTAGGTCATCTAGCTTATCCAGAGCAGCTTAAGTTTAAAACCAAGCAAGTAAAGGACAGTCTTTATAAGATTGCTGGAATAATGGATATAGAGGTCGCAGATACTCTTGGAATGGAAAAACCTATCAAGTATCGTAACAAAGCTCAGGTTCCTGTTCGGCGTGTCAATGGTGTTCTGGAGACTGGTTTCTTCCGTAAGAATTCTCATGATCTCATGCCTCTCGAAGATTTTTATATCCAGGATCCAGTCATTGATCAAGTGATTGTGGCTTTGCGAGATTTACTTCGAAAATTTGACTTGAAACCCTATGATGAAAAGGAACAGTCTGGCTTGATTCGCAACCTTGTTGTTCGTCGTGGATATCATTCAGGTCAGATTATGGTCATTTTGGTAACAACTCGTCCTAAAGTTTTTCGAGTAGAACAATTGATTGAACAACTTATCAAGCAATTTCCAGAAATTGTATCTATCATGCAGAACATCAATGACCAGAATACCAATGCCATTTTCGGGAAAGAATGGCGTACACTTTATGGTCAAGATTACATTACTGATCAAATGTTGGGTAATGATTTCCAAATCTCTGGACCGGCCTTTTACCAAGTCAATACCGAAATGGCAGAGAAGCTTTATCAAACAGCCATTGACTTTGCGGAGTTAAGAGAAGACGATGTCGTCATCGATGCCTATTCAGGAATTGGGACTATTGGACTATCAGTTGCTAAACATGTTAAGGAAGTTTATGGCGTAGAAGTCATCCCAGAAGCCGTGGAGAATAGCCAGAAGAATGCTAGCTTAAACGGCATCACCAATGCCCACTATGTCTGCGATACAGCTGAAAATGCCATGAAGAATTGGCTCAAGGAAGGTATCCAACCAACCGTGATCTTGGTCGATCCACCCCGCAAGGGCTTAACCGAAAGCTTTATCAAAGCAAGCGCCCAAACAGGAGCTAAACGCATCGCCTATATCTCCTGTAACGTCGCAACCATGGCGCGTGATATCAAACTCTACCAAGAGTTGGGCTATGAATTGAAGAAAGTCCAGCCGGTGGATCTTTTTCCGCAAACGCATCATGTTGAGGCGGTATCACTACTTGTACGAGCTACATAGTAGCGAAGTAGAAGTAGATGCTCCGCCCATGGGATAGGACTCGTAGAATGAGGAGG
>CAUUTJ010000012.1:0-30960 GCA_963548045.1 uncultured Streptococcus sp. | reverse complement strand
GGTGACCAGCATCAATCACATCTGGAGTTGGAACGAGGCCTTCCCAGAAGACCATGGAATTCAAGTATTGCCAGTAGTCAAAAGCATAGGCTTTAAACTCTTCACCGCCTACAGAAGCATGATCTTTAGCCTTAGAGTTGGTATTAGCGAGGGCTTCAACCTTGGCATCCTTATTGACTTTTTCGTTGATTACATGTCCACGATAGCGTTTGGCTAGTTCTACTGAAGAGCGGTTAATAGCATCGTCTTCGCGGGCACCTGGTTCCCATTTTAACAAATCTTCCCAGGTGTCAAACTTAATTTCTTTTGGTCGAAGACTTTTTTCTTCTTTCTTAGGAACATCAGAAACAGTAGCTTTTTCTTCTGGCTTATTTTCTGTAGTTGCTGGTGTTTCTTCAACCTTAGGAGTTTCAGTAGCTGGACTAGCCGCTTCCTTATCAGCTGCAGGCAATTGGTCCAAGGATGGTTTTTCTTCTGAAACGGGTCGGTCACTAACCTTGTTTTCAGTTTCCTCTAACTGCTTCAAGACTTCAGGTGAAGTAGTTATTGGTTGTTCTGTAGTTGCAGTCGATGGCTGTTCAGTCGTGTTATTTGACGGTTGCTCTGTAGTTACGGTAGTCGTCGTTGTCTCATTTGCTGGAAGGGCAACTTCTTCTGCTAGAGCTTGGTTGGCAAATAAAACCGAGCCAATCATCAAAGAGCAGGCACCCACTGATAATTTTCGAATACTATAGCGGCAACGTTGCTCAAAAAATGGATTCTTCATCTTTTTCTCCTTTTACTTCCAAAAGTAAGCGCTTTATTTTTTTGTTTTAAAAAAAGTAACTGCTCTTGAAATAGCAGAACTGTTCATTTTTATTTTACGTTATTTAAAGGAAGAGTCAACACTTGCCCATAAATATCTATAAAGGAGTGAATAAATGATATAAATTAGACAATCAGAAGCATTTTTCTACTTTTACTAGCATTTTTCTTAAAAAACTTCATTTACTACTTGTTAGATTGCTATTAATCCTTTAAAATAGAATGGGAGAAATTCCGTGATTATTTTTCGGAGGAAAAAGGAAATGTCCATTAATTGGCAGGAAATTATTTTTCACTTTTTAGGTGGTCTGGGACTATTTTTGTATAGTATCAAGACCATGGGAGACGGTTTGCAACAAGCTGCTGGAGATCGCCTTCGTTATTACATTGATAAGTACACAAGTAATCCTTTCTTAGGGGTCCTAGTGGGGATTGTCGTTACTGCCCTGATTCAGTCGAGTACCGGTGTAACGGTTATTACAGTTGGACTGGTCAGCGCTAGTCTCTTAACTCTTAGACAGGCTATCGGAATTATCATGGGTGCCAATATTGGGACAACCGTAACGTCATTTATCATCGGTTTCAAACTTGGTGAATATGCCCTACCCTTGATTTTCCTTGGAACCATGTTCTTATTCTTTACAAAAAATCGCACTGTAAACAATATTGGACGTATCCTTTTTGGTGTGGGTGGTATCTTCTATGCCCTCAACCTCATTAGTGCTGGTATGAGTCCTCTTAAAGACTTACCTCAGTTCAAGGAATACATGGTTACCTTGGGTCAAAATCCTATCTTGGGAGTTGTGGCTGGTGCTGTCATTACCGTACTGATTCAGGCATCTTCTGCAACTATCGGGATTCTACAAGGTCTCTATGCAGGTGGTTTCCTCGACCTCAAAGGTTCACTACCAGTCCTATTTGGGGATAATATCGGTACAACCTTAACAGTTATTATCGCAGCAGCCGGAGCAAACGTTTCTGCTAAACGAGTTGCAGCAACACACGTTACCTTTAACGTTTTGGGAACTATCCTCTGCTTAATCTTGTTGGGCCCATTCACTTCGATGATTGAGTACTTCCAAGCTTTACTTCACCTCTCACCAGAGATGACTATCGCTTTCTCACATGGTGCCTTCAACGTAAGTAATACCATTGTACAATTCCCATTCATCGGTGCCTTAGCCTACTTTGTTACCAAGCTAATCCCTGGTGAAGATGAAGTTGTTAAATACGAACCTCTTTATCTGGATGAACAACTAATCCAACAAGCTCCTTCTATCGCCCTAGGAAATGCCAAGAAAGAACTTCTCCACCTTGGAAACTATGCTGTTAAAGCATTTGACCTTTCTTACGACTACATCATCAATTCTAACGAAAAAGTAGCTGAAAAAGGACACAAGACTGAAGAAGCTATCAATACTATCGATGAGAAATTAACGCGCTACCTCATTACTCTTTCTAGTGAAGCTTTGAGTCAAAAAGAGAGTGAAATCTTAACAAATATCCTTGACTCTTCTCGTGACTTGGAACGTATCGGAGACCACGCAGAAGCATTAATTAATCTTAATGACTACTTGCAACGTAAGAATGTTCAATTCTCTAACTCAGCCCTAGAAGAGTTGGAAGAAATTTATCGTCAAACAAGTGAGTTTGTTAAAGATGCTCTCGAAAGTGTAGAAAATAACGACCTCGAGATGGCCGAGTCTCTTATCGAACGTCATGAAGCTATTAACAAGATGGAACGAGTACTTCGTAAGACTCACATCAAACGCCTAAACAACGGTGAATGTTCTACCCAAGCTGGTGTCAACTTTATCGACATCATTTCACACTACACTCGTGTGTCAGACCACGCTATGAATCTTGCTGAAAAAGTTTTGGCTGAACAAATCTAAGATAAAAAAATGCTTTGATTCTTTCGAATCAAAGCATTTTAAATAACTCTCCAATCATAAAGGAAGAGGCAGCTGCACCCCTGTACCTAGCTTCTTCCTTTTTGATATAGCGGGCTAGATTGACTAACTCTGGCGCAGGTGTTCTGGGATTCTTGAGTAGTTCAAGTGTGACTAACCCTGAAAGTCGGACTGCTAGCAATCGCTCATTAGTGCTGGGCAACTGCTTAGCAGTTGCTAGGAGTGCAGCCACTAAGTCTTCACTCAATGTTTGGCGAGCATTGTTGTAAAGTTCTCGTATCAAGGTTTCTAGGTTTGGTTCTTCCATACCCATCACTTCCATCTTTTTAGTTTAATAATTTTTGATCAAATCTACAGTAGAGCGATCTAATTTTTTAACCAAGGCTTGTAGGAATGACTGAGCTTCAAGGAAGTCATCCATTGCATAAAGGGTTTGGTGAGAGTGGATATAACGAGCGCAGACACCGATTGTTGTAGATGGAACACCAGCATTTTTCAGATGAGCTGCTCCTGCATCTGTACCACCTTTTCCACAATAGTATTGGTATTTGATTCCAGCTTCTTCGGCAGTTGTCAAAAGGAAATCTTTCATGCCTGGGAGAAGCAAGTGACCTGGGTCGTAGAAACGAATCAAGGTTCCATCACCAATCTTACCTTGACCACCATAAACATCACCTGCTGGCGAGCAATCCACAGCAAGGAATACTTCTGGATCAAATTTTGTTGTTGATGCATGGGCACCACGAAGTCCAACTTCTTCTTGGACGTTAGCACCAAGGTAAAGTTCATTTCCTAGTTTTTGACCTGACAAGTTTTCAGCCAACTCGCTAACCATGAGAACACCATAACGGTTATCCCATGCTTTTGAGATGATATTTTTTTCATTAGCAGTTAGGATTGCGCTACTATCTGGAACGATTGTGTCTCCAGGACGGATACCAAAACTTTCAGCCTCAGCCTTATCCGCAAAACCACCGTCAAAAACGATATCTGAAATAGCTGGCATAGTTGGTCCACCTGTGCCACGAGTCAAATGTGGAGGAACTGAACCTGAAATTACTGGAATCTCACGTCCTTCACGTGTAAAGAGTTTAAAACGTTGGCTGCTGACAACCATAGGGTTCCAACCACCAATGCTGACTACTCGGAAAGTCCCGTCTGCTTTGATTTCACTAACCATGAAACCAACTTCATCCATGTGAGAGGCTACTAAAACACGAGGTGCATTGGCTACTTCTGAGTGCTTAACTCCAAAAATACCACCCAAGCCATCAGTCACCACTTCATCCACGTGAGGTGTTAATTTTTCACGAAGATAAGCGCGAACAGGTGCTTCATGACCTGAGATAGCAGAAAGCTCTGTTACTTCTTTGATTTTAGAAAATAATGTTGTCATTTCTATCCCTTCTTTCTTTCAACCATTTTACCACTTTTTATAGGAGAAAGGTAGTAGAAATCAACATTTTACCATCTAACTTATTTCCTGCAACAAAAAAGAATCACAAATGTGATTCTTTTATTTTGAATTTCTTTTTAATGAGAAAACATCCGGCACTGGATCTTTACCCTCTTCGGACCAAGGGTGGCATCGTAAAATCCGTGCCAAACCCATCAGAACTCCCTTGGCACCATGCTTTTCGATAGCTTGAATCATGTAGTTCGAACAAGTCGGTTCAAAGCGACAAGATGGCGGGAAAGCAGGCGAGATAAACCGTTGGTAAAAGCGCACTGGCGCAATTAAAATTTTTTTCATTATTTATTATTGGTTACAGCCATGGTGTGTAATTGGCTGATTTCTTTTTTATTGAGACGACGTGATTCTCCTGGACGAAGACCCGTTAAGTCTAGATGCCCAAAACGAGTTCGAGAGAGTTTATCCACTTGGAGGCCAACAGCTTCAAACATCTTTTTAACCTGGTGATTGCGCCCTTCATGGATGGTCAACTGTACCACAGAGCGATTTTTAACCGGATCTACTTTGAGAATTTCGTAAACAGCTGGCTTGGTCTTTTTGCCATCAATCTCTACTCCACGAGTCAAGGGACGAAGATTTTCTTTGTTGGCAATTCCTTTCACACGCGCAACATAGACCTTATCAATCTCATTACGTGGGTGAATCATCTCATCGGTAAAGTCACCATCATTGGTCAAAATCAAAACACCTGAGGTATCCCAGTCCAAGCGCCCCACAGGATAGATGCGCTCTTTCACATTGGGCAAAAGATCGACAACTGTCTTGCGACCCTTGTCATCTGTCACGCTAGAAATCACACCGCGCGGTTTGTTAAGCAGATAGTAGACTTTTTCTTCGTTATAGATTGGTTGACCTTCAACTTCGACCTTGTCGCCTGACTTGATGGTCGTTGCTAGTTCACGCACGACTTGACCGTTAACCGTCACCAAGCCTTGCTTGATCAACTCTTCTGCTTTTCTCCTACTGGCCACACCTGCGTGGGCAATATATTTATTGATTCTCATCTTCTTCTATCCTTTCACCAAATAATTGGCTTTCTTGTGCTTGAATATCAAGCTCATCAATCACGGGCAACTCTTCCAAGTGATTAATCCCCATGTAATCCAGGAAATAATCCGTCGTTACATAAAGATTAGGGCGTCCGAGAACTTCCTTTTTCCCGTCTTCTCGTATCAACTCAAAGGCCTGTAACTTAGCTAGCGCTCCACTTGAATTAACTCCCCGAATAGCATCAATCTCAATTCGTGTGATGGGTTGCTTGTAAGCAATGATGGATAAGGTTTCAAGGGCAGCCCGAGATAGACTTTGGTTGATTGGCGCCTTAGAGTATTCTTTTAAAATCGCTGCAAATTGTGGCTTGGTCACCAATCTGTAGGCACCACCGGTCTCAATCAGTGCTAAACTGGAATCCTGGTCTTTTTCATACTTGTGGGCTAACTTTTCTAAGCTTTGCTGAATCCCAGTCGGTGGAAGCGATAGGACCTCAGCTAGCTGACGGACTCTAATGCCATCCTCCCCCGCTACAAACAGGAGTGCTTCTATTTCTGCTAAAGTACTCATATTTCCTCTCTATCAAGCTTGACTCTGCTCTACTTGATTTTCTTCATTCTTTTTCATGAGATAAATATCTCCAAAACTCTCTTTTTGAATCAAGAGAATTTCTTGGGTTTTAATCAACTCCAAGGTTGCTAAAAAGAGTGTAATGACCTCTTGTAAATCCTTGGTTTCTTTAAACAAATCCTGCAAGCATAATTGCTGACCTTCAACCAAGGCTTCTCGGACGATAACCATCATATCCTCAATCTTATACTCATCTCGTAAAATAGTTGTATGATTTTTCGAGAATTCTTCCTTTTTCTTGGTCAATAAAGTTGAAAAGGCTAAGAAAAGGTCGATAGTTGTCTTATCATGCACAAGTTCTGCATCCTCATAGATCAACTCTGTAGGTGCTTTTGAGTAATATTGAGCTCGTTCCTGGTGCTTCACTTCCAACTGCTCTCCCAAAAGTTTAAATTTACGGTATTCCTCAATCTGAGAAAGGAGATCCTGCTCTAGGTCATCCTCTAAATCCGTCACTTCTGCAACCTTTGGCAAGAGCTTGCGACTCTTAATCAGCATCAGTTGGCTAGCCATCACCATATACTCTCCTGCAACTTCTAAACGCATCGCTTGTAATGTCGAGATATAGGCTAGATATTGCTCGATAACCTCTGTGATCGGTACATCATAGATATCCATCTGATACTTTGAAACCAGGTGTAGGAGCAAGTCCAAAGGCCCTTCAAAATCTTTTAATTTAATATCCATTATCTATATTTTTCTAAGGTCATGACTGTCTTTAATCCTAACTTTTTAGCGATTTCGTACAAGTCAATCTTTTCTTCAATTTGTCTCAGTATAAACTGTTCTCTCAAGCCTTGAGCCGATAAATCTGAAAAACCTTTTTCCTTTAGAAAGGCTTCTAACTGACGAAAGGCCCATTGACGGGAATACGGTTTCCCAGTTTTTTCAAAGAGATAGGTCTGCCCCATCAAGGGCTCTAACTCCGCAAGCAAATTTGTAGGAAGACTCAAGACTCTTTGCTGAGAGGCTTTATTGATTCTCAATACTTGAAAGTCTAGATTCACATCACTTGTTTTTAAGGCTAGAATCTCACTTGGCAAGAGACCTAATTCCACTATCAATAAGGCTATCAAACGTCCTTCTGGATAGGTGCTTTCTTGCCAGAAAGAACTGAGGTCTAAAAGTTCTGACTTGACTTGTTTTTTCTCAGCCTGTTTCGGCAATTCCAAACGATAAAAGGTGCCAATCATTCCTTTCTGATATAAAAAGTAAAGAAATTGGTTGCAAGCAGAAACTTTACGCTTTTGGGCACTGATTTTAAAATTTGATAGTTGAGCTTGGTAGATTTTTAAACTTGTCTCTGAAATTTGTTTTCCAACAAAATCCAAAAACTGCTCCAAATCATACTTATAAGACTGTTTAGAATTACTAGATAGATTTTGCTTTTCTTCTAAAAATGTTAAAATCCATTCTCTCATTTGCTTAGAATCTCATATTCCTTACTAAAATCATGCAGAAGGGCATTGACAGCCTTGAGGATTGACTTCCGCGTGATAATCCCTTGGAAAATTCCATCCTTATCAACAACTGGTAGGAAAGATTCATCCACTAACTTATGTAAAACATCTGTCAATGTATAATCTGGAGCTACCACTGCAACATCCTTCTTGGTCATGTGTACGATATCCGTATCTGCCATAGCTTCCTGACTCAATCCCTGCTCCATCTGGTAGGCAAGGATATCTCTAAGACCAATAGTTCCGACGAATTTTTTCTCATCCGTCACGACTGGTACTCTGGTATAGGTCATCTGGCTAAGGAGGAGAATTGCATGATCTGCATTGTGAGTATCAATGAGCACAGCCAAATTTTCAGCAGGAGTTAAAAAGGTTTCCTCTTGCTCCAGTAAAAACTGTTCAAATTCTTTGGCAATCATCGAGCAAACTCCTTGGACAAGCCTGGATAAACCTCATGGTCACGTGTCAAAAAGTCCACTTTAAAACTCTTATCATCAATTTCCACACGAGCGTAGAGACATTCTCTGATAGTTCCACGTGGTTGACTGATAGAACCAGGATTTAGAAAGAGAGTCTTCCCTTCCATCCAAGCACTTGGAACATGCAAGTGCCCATAAAGACAGATATCTGCATCTTCCTCTTGAGCCCAGAGATCAAGCTTTTGGAAGTTGAAGTTAATATCAAATAAGTGTCCATGAGTCTGGATAATCTTGGTAGGACCCAGCTGAGTCACTAAGCGTTCTGGATAGTCTGAATAAAAATCCATGTTTCCTCTGACTACCTGGATTCCTTCCCAGAGTGGTGAATCTGGGCGAAGTTCCGAGTCACCATCGTGAAAAATGGCATCAACTTTCCCAAGATAGCGATCACGTATTTCTTCTACAATCAAGCTATCTCCATGGGAGTCACTCATTACAATGATGGTTTGCTTTGCCATGATGGAAATACCTCCAAAAGTTTCTTAACGGCTAAGGCACGGTGAGATTGACTATTTTTTTCTTCAAGGGTTAATTCAGCTGATGACTTGCCTGTTTCTCCTACTAGGAAAAGAGGATCATAGCCAAAACCATTTTCACCCTTAGGTTCAAAGTTAATGTAACCTGGCCAATCGGCTTCAACAACCAAGCTTTCCTTACCTGGGCTAGCAACGACCAAGGTTGTGTGAAATTGCGCTGAGCGGTCCTTGAGATCAAAGACCATGGCTAATTCGTGTAAGAGTTTCGCGTTGTTTTCTTGGTCAGTGGCCCCTACTCCTGCGAATCGAGCCGACCAAACGCCTGGTAGACCACCAAGCACATCGACTTTGAGTCCAGAGTCATCAGCTAAAACCATCTTACCTGTTAATTGGGAAATAGTTTCTGCTTTGAGGCGGGCATTTTCTTCGAAGGTCATACCCGTTTCAGCAACTTCAGGTAGGTCTGGATAATTATTGAGATTTTCTACGTCATAACCTAGTTTGTCAAAGATAGCTCGAAATTCCTTTGTCTTCCCTTCGTTACGAGTCGCTATGAGCAAGGTTTCTCTGACCTTATTTGTCTCGAAAAAGTCCTGAACATTCACTCCTTCTTTAGGCAATTCTACATGCAGAAGTTGTCCATTTTCAACTAAGAGCAAGGCACCCTGACGTTGGATGACTTCCAAGTTTCGACCGGCTTCTGCGTTTAAAATCTCAACGATAAAAGAGAGTAAGCGGAAGTTGGAAGACCAGCGCATTACCGTAATCGTGATTGGAAAACCATTTTCCTCATCACGGAAAATGCGAGCCAAATTCATAAAATCGAGATCAAGAGGATCTTTTATGAGGTTATAGATTCCACCGTAGACGTCCCAAACACCTACATACCAGTCCTGGTCATCCTTGTATTCATAAATTTTGTTTGTCATAATGTTAAATGCTCCACATGAATATTTTTTTCCAGCCATTCTGCTCCGATTTGAGCAAAACTCTGGCTATTTGCAGTTGTGTAAAAACGGTGTTGAAGTGGCGCCGCATCTCGACTACGGTTAATCTCAAAATAGTTGAGCAAGACTGAGATATCGCGTACACACTCCGCTCCACTATCGATTAGTTGGACCTTAGGCCCCATTACATTTTGGATAATGGGTCTAAGAAGCGGATAATGAGTACAACCTAAAATCAAGCTATCCACTTTTCCGACCAAGGGACGTAGGGTTTCATAGACAACTTTCTTGGTAACGCTCGTCGAAAGTGCTCCTGACTCAACTAAAGGAGCAAATTTGGGACAAGCCAAACTTTCAACTTGTAAATCCGGATCCAAGTCATGGATCTTTTGACGATAGATATCTGATTGTACGGTCATCGGTGTTCCAATCACTCCGATTTTCCCACCCTGACTTGCTTTGATAGCTGCTGAAGCCCCTGGTAAAATCACTCCAAGAACAGGAATGTCGAGTTTGGATTTAATTTCTTCCCAAACAACTGCTGTTGCAGTATTACAAGCGATGACAATCATCTTGACATCCTTAGTCAAAAGAAAGTTGACCAACTGCCAAGTATATTCACGAATTTGCTCAGCAGGACGAGGCCCGTAAGGTGCCCGTGCCGAATCTCCAATATAGACGATTTCTTCATGAGGAAGCTGACGCATGAGCTCACGCACAACAGTTAAGCCTCCAACACCAGAGTCCAAAAAACCGATTGGTCGATTATCCATATAGTCTTCTTTCTAGTCTTATTATTCTGATTGATAGTTCATTATCATTACATCTCTTACTGAAATTTCCGACCGACTGATTCGTCATCAGTTGTCTCCCTCTTAATCATAATCAAATATCAATAGAATGCAAGGAAAAAGTCTTAGTTCTAAATATCAGTTGAACATAGTGAGAAGTCTGGAACTTTCATCCCAGACTTTTCCTATTTATTTCTTTTTATTGTTAGCAAGGGCTGCTTTTTGTTGGCGAATGATTTGGTGGTAAACTTGTTGTACCTTAGCTTCGCTTGGTTTTTGACCATTTGCACTCAAGAGAGTACGAACTGCTTCTGCATTCAAACGTGGGTTATCAGCAAATTCTTTTTCAATTTGCTTACGCACCAAGTACATTCCTCCAAGAGCTCCACCTAGAAAAGCTAAAACAATCAAGACAATTGCTAAAATAAGGTCCATAATATTTCTCCTGTTTCTTTTTGAATCTTCTATATTATACCATAAACTCCCACGCCTGACTAGTTTGAGTTACGCTTTCAGAAAGCGACTGACTAACATTTTAATCCACTTTACCTATAAAAAAACTTGCTTATCATCCATTATAAAATCTAAAATACACACTGTCCTTAAAATAAACAAATGAGGTCTTTAAAGCCTTGCAATAAGTTAATGTGTCTGCTATAGTAAAATCATAAATCTCAACTATACTACCTACTTCAATACTAAAAAATCTATGGAAAATAAAAATAACTATCAACTAATATACGACCAACCAGCTGCTCAATCCTATGATGGATGGGAAAAACAAGCCCTCCCAGTCGGAAATGGGGAAATGGGTGCCAAGGTTTTCGGACTCATCGGTGAAGAAAGAATCCAATACAACGAAAAAACACTTTGGTCTGGAGGCCCACAGCCAGATAGTCAAGACTACAACGGAGGAAACTACAAGGACCGCTACAAAGTCTTAGCTGAAATTCGTAAGGCCTTAGAAGACGGTGACCGTCAAAAAGCCAAACAACTAGCAGAGAGAAATTTGGTTGGGCCAAACAATGCCCAATACGGTCGCTACCTAGCCTTCGGTGATATCTTCATGGTCTTTAATAACCAAAAGAAGGGCTTGGAAAATGTTACTGACTATCACCGTGGCTTAGATATTTCTGAAGCTATCACAATTACCTCCTATACCCAAGATGGGACAAGTTTCAAACGAGAAACCTTCTCTAGTTATCCAGATGACGTCACTGTTACCCATTTGACTAAAAAGGGAGATAAGACCCTTGATTTTACCCTTTGGAACAGCTTGACAGAAGATTTACTTGCTAATGGAGATTATTCTTGGGAGAATTCTAAATACAAACAAGGGACTGTTAGCGTTGATTCTAATGGTATTTTACTCAAGGGAACTGTCAAAGACAACGGTCTTAAATTTGCCTCTTATCTTGGTATCAAGACAGATGGACAAGTTACTGCTCAAGATGGTTATTTGACTGTTACAGGAGCAAGTTATGCGACCCTTTTACTCAGTGCCAAAACCAACTTTGCTCAAAATCTAAAAACCAATTATCGCAAAGATATTGACTTAGAAAAAACGGTTAAGTCTATCGTTGAAGCTGCCAAGGCAAAAGACTATGAAACTCTGAAACATGACCACATCAAGGATTACCAACGCCTCTTTAACCGTGTTCAACTAAATCTTGGCGGTAGCAAGTCTAATCAAACTACAAAGGAAGCTCTTCAAACCTATAATCCCGAAAAAGGGCAAAAACTAGAAGAACTCTTCTTCCAATACGGCCGTTACCTACTCATCAGTTCTTCTCGTGACCGGACAGATGCCCTTCCTGCCAACTTGCAGGGAGTCTGGAATGCAGTAGATAATCCACCTTGGAACTCAGATTACCACCTCAATGTCAACCTACAAATGAACTACTGGCCTGCCTACATGAACAATCTCGCAGAAACGGCTAAGCCAATGATCAATTATATCGATGACATGCGCTACTATGGCCGTATCGCTGCTAAAGAATATGCAGGTATCGAATCCAAAGAAGGTCAAGAAAACGGTTGGTTGGTTCATACTCAGGCGACACCATTTGGCTGGACTACTCCTGGTTGGAACTACTATTGGGGTTGGTCTCCTGCTGCCAATGCTTGGATGATGCAGAACGTCTATGACTACTACAAATTCACCAAGGATGAAACTTATCTCAAAGAAAAGATTTATCCAATGCTCAAGGAAACAGCCAAGTTCTGGAATTCCTTCTTGCACTACGACAAATCTAGTGACCGTTGGGTTTCTTCTCCATCATACTCACCAGAGCATGGAACTATCACGATTGGAAATACCTTTGACCAATCTCTAGTTTGGCAGTTATTCCACGACTATATGGAAGCAGCCAATCATCTAAAGATCGACCAAGATTTGGTGACAGAAGTGAAGGTTAAATTTGACAAGCTCAAACCACTTCACATCAATCAAGAAGGCCGCATCAAGGAATGGTATGAGGAAGACAGTCCTCAATTCACCAACGAAGGAATTGAAAATCACCACCGTCACGTTTCTCATCTAGTTGGACTCTTTCCAGGTACTCTATTTGGCAAGGATCAGCATGAATATCTAGAAGCTGCAAGTGCAACCTTAAACCATCGTGGAGATGGTGGTACCGGTTGGTCTAAGGCTAATAAAATCAACCTCTGGGCCCGTCTTCTAGATGGAAATCGTGCCCACCGTTTGTTGGCAGAACAGCTCAGATCTTCAACCCTAGAAAATCTCTGGGATACGCACGCGCCTTTCCAAATTGATGGAAACTTTGGTGCAACCAGCGGTATGGCAGAAATGCTCCTTCAGTCTCACACAGGCTACATTGCCCCATTACCAGCCCTTCCAGATGCCTGGAAAGACGGACAAGTCTCAGGTCTCGTAGCTCGTGGTAACTTTGAAGTCAGCATGAAATGGAAAGAAAGAAATCTTGAAACACTATATTTCCTTTCTAATGCGGGTGGAGACTTAGTCGTAGACTACCCAAATATTGAAGCTAGCATTGTCAAGGTAAATGGCAAGGAAATACAAGTTACCCGCATCAAAGACAACCGTATCCAACTTGCGACTCAAAAGGGTGATGTGATCACCTTTGAAAAGTTACCTATACCATCATAAATGGATTAAACTAAATCTAGTCTATTTCCTAGACTCTCTACAAATCTGTTATTTGCATCAACTTTATAAATTTTCACGTTAATCTTATTGATATAAACAAAAAAGGAGGGAATATTCCCATCCTTTTTTATGACAATAAAATTATATAGGAGTATCTATAAGTAACTACTCCCGATTTTTAGTTTCTAAAACAAACTAAAAAACCAATTAAAAATCGAATACAATACATTCATAAGGAAATCATAAAAAATCAAGCAAATAAGATACCAAATGAATTCTACAATTGCAATCAGTGGCTTCACTAAGATATAAAACAAAATATCCAAAATAAATTTCATTTTCTGTCTTCTTTCTTAGAAAGTCCCAGAATCCAAGGTAAGGATGATTCTAGTTTTAATGCTAAAAGAAATTGACTAAACTCTAAAGCTTTTGGCTCGGACTCCTTCTTTTCAGTCAATACTTCCATACCTTTCACCCAAAGACATGTTCCAATCACTCTTGCCATATTGGTAAAAAAATTTGGTTGTTGATCCATGCGATTCTCCCTTGATTACTCCGACTATTACTATTCTGTTTTCATTGTATTCAGTATATCAATTTTTTATAGATAATCAAGCTTTTATCTGTAAAATAAAAAAGTTTTATAACCTTTCTAGAATAATACTAGGAAGATTATAAAACTTTTGATTAGTTCATATCTTTTTTATAGCGTTCCAATTCTGCTTGGTTAGCCCAAACATAATGTCCTGGACGAATTTCAACCATAGAAGGTTTGTCAGTTTCATAGTCATGTTGATCTGGATCATAGACTTTCAAAACTTTTTTACGTTCCAAGATTGGATCTGGAATAGGAACAGCTGATAGAAGTGCTTGTGTATATGGATGAACTGGATTGTTAAACAATTCTTCAGTTTCAGCCACTTCTACAATGACACCCTTATAAATTACCGCGATACGATCAGAGATGAAACGAACTACTGACAAATCGTGGGCGATAAAGAGATAGGTTAATCCCAATTCTTTTTGGAATTTCTTGAGCAAGTTCAAAACTTGGGCACGTACAGAAACGTCCAAGGCTGAGATTGGCTCATCTGCGATAACGAAGTCAGGTTGCATAACCAAGGCACGGGCAATCCCAATACGTTGACGTTGTCCACCTGAAAACTCATGTGGATAACGTGTCAAGTGTTCAGCCAAAAGTCCCACTTCACGAATGATATTTTGAACTTTTTCTTTTCTTTCTTCTTCATCTTTAAATAAATGGTGGTTGTAAAGACCTTCAGAGATGATATAGTCTACTGTCGCACGTTCGTTCAAACTTGCGGCTGGGTCTTGGAAAATCATTTGAATGCGACGGATTAATTCCGCTGCTTGTTCACGTGATTTTTTACCATTAATTTTTTTACCATCAAAGATGATATCTCCCTTGCTGGTATCGTTAAGACCGATAATAGCACGACCAATTGTTGTCTTACCACTACCAGATTCTCCAACGAGTGAGAAAGTTTCTCCTTTGTTGATAAAGAAGTTTGCATTCTTAACAGCTACAAACTTTTTGCTTCCTTCACCGAAGGAAATTTCTAAGTCTTTAATTTCTACTAATTTTTCAGACATTTCCTTCCTCCTAGTCCTCAAGATGAGCAAAGCCCATCTTTTCACGAATTTTATCGTGTAAGTCTTCAATCACTGCTGGTTTTGAAACTTTTGGAGCCTGTTCATGAAGCAACCATGTTTTCGCCCAATGAGTATCTGATACTGCAAACTGTGGAGCTTTTTCTTCGAAATCAATCTTCATCGCATAGTCTGAACGAAGAGCAAAAGCATCTCCCTTCAATTCAGTATAAAGTGATGGAGGTGTTCCCGGAATTGAATACAATTCTCCTTTATCATCAGCCAACTGTGGCAAGCTTGACAAGAGGCTCCAAGTATATGGGTGACGTGGATCGTAGAAAATCTCTTCAACTGTACCATACTCGACGATTTCACCAGCATACATAACTGCAACTTTATCAGCAATACTTGCTACGACACCAAGGTCGTGGGTAATAAAGATTGTTGTAAAGTGATATTCCTGTTGAAGTGATTTTAACAAGTCAATAATCTGAGCTTGGATGGTCACATCAAGGGCTGTTGTTGGCTCATCACAGATAAGAACATCTGGACGACATGCAAGCGCAATCGCGATAACGATACGTTGACGCATCCCACCAGAATACTGGAATGGATACTCATCAAAACGTCTCTTAGCATCAGGGATACCAACCTTATTCATATAGTCGATAGCCAACTCTTTTGCTTCTTGGGCTGTTTTTCCTTGGTGTTTGATAATCACTTCTGTGATTTGACTACCGATTGTCTTAATTGGGTCAAGACTAGTCATTGGATCCTGAAAGATCGTTGCAATCTTAGCTCCACGGATTTGTTCCCAATCTCTATTAGAAGAAAGTTCAGTCAAATCCTGTCCGCGGTAAATAATATTACCTTTCGCAATACGTCCATTTTCTTCCAACATTCCTGTGAAGGTTTTTGTTAAAACAGATTTACCTGAACCTGACTCACCAACTAAAGCGAGAACCTCACCCTCGATCAAATCGATGGAGACACCTCGAATAGCTGTCAAAATTTTGTCACGAACATCAAATTCCACGACAATATCTTGAGCAGTCAAAATTACATTTTTTTCTTTTGTCATGTCTACTCCTATCTATGTGTACGTGGATCACTAGCATCCGCTAGGTTTTGACCAACTACGAAAAGTGACAAGGATACCAAGACCAAAGTTGTCAATGGAATCCAGAAGAGGTAAGCATTTGTTGTTACGTTCTGAGAATAATCTGAAATCAAACGTCCCAAACTTGGTACTGTGATTGGTAAGCCAAGTCCAAAGAATGATAGGAAGGCTTCATATGAGATAAATGCAGGAAGCATTTGTGACATAGTCGTAACAATAACAGATACCAATTGAGGCATGATGTTTTTAATGACGATTTTGTAAGTTGGTGTTCCGAGTGTACGTGAAGCAAGGTTGTACTCCAAATCACGGTAACGCATGATTTGGATACGAATCATATAAGCAATACCAATCCAAGTGGTTACACTCATGGCAAAGATCAAGTTCCAGAAACCTGCACCGATAGAGTAAGTCAAAACAATAACGATTAAAAGTGATGGGATGTTATTGATAACGTTATAAACTTCCATCATGATACGGTCAACTGATTTTGAAATACCCCAGATACCACCGACAATAACACCGATAACAACGTTGATAAAGGTTGCAATTACAGAAATCAAGATAGAGTTACGTGCTCCAAACCATACACCGTCAAAGAGAGATTTACCATTACTGTCTGTACCAAACCAATGTTCAGCATTTGGCTTAATGTAACGAGCACTAAAATCATTTACTTTACTTACATCGTTGAAGTCAAAATCTGAGAACATTGGGTAGATGAAACTCATCAATACGATGGAAATCAAAATACCGAGCATGATGATTGTTGATTTTTTCTTCAAAAACTGTCTAAAAACAGAACCCCAGTATGAGTAAGCAGGAGCATCAATTGCTTCAGAGGCAAAATCATCACGTTTTACAAATTGAAATTTATCATTGCTAATTGTAGACATTATTTGCCTCCTTTCTCTGTCAACTTAATACGAGGGTCAATAATAGTCATCCAAATATCTCCGATTAAGTAAGAGAAAATTGAGACACTTGTAAATATGAAGACCAGACCAACGACCATGTTATTATTTGACGCTTTTACAGAGTCAATCAACATTTTACCCATACCTGGGAAGGCGAAGACTGTTTCAGTAAGAGTTGCTCCACCGATCACACCAATAATAGAACCAGGAATACCTGAAACAAGTGGTACCATAGCATTCTTAAAGATATGTTTATTAGAAATTTCTTTTTCAGAAAGACCTTTAGCTCGAGCAAAACGTACAAAATCTTGTGATTGTAAGTCGATCATGTAACGACGAATCCAGATAGCTAGACCAGGTGCTCCAAGCAAACCAAGAATAACTGAAGGTAGGACATATGAACGCCAGTCTCCCGCACCCAAGATAGGGAATGAATCTGGGAATCCAATTGAAGAACCAATCAAACGAATGATGTATACAAGGGCAATCGTTGGAAGAGCAAGTAAGAAGGTCAAAGCTCCTGTAGAGAAACTATCAATCCATGTATTTTTGTAACGAGCCATTGCAGAACCAAGTGGAATTGCAATCGCGTATGAAATAGCAAGACCAATCAAACCTGTGATAGCAGAACTTGCAATCATTGATGGATACTGATAGTTACTTTCAGTAGCTGTATATGGATCATCCTTGCCGTAGTTAGCTACTTCACGTGCATCCGCCTGACTTGGAGATTTATATGTTCTTGAGTAGATATTGACTGATGACATTTTCTTACCAGTTGGGAATTGAACTTCAGAAGTCTTCGTTTGTCCTTGCCCTTGTGTGATAACTTGAAGTACAGGAGTATTCGCATAAGTTGGGTAAGAATCTCCTAGGTTCAAGTTCACAAAGTTCTGATGAACAAATGGGAACTGACTGTTGAAGTACAAGAGGTATTTATGTTTAGTCCCTGAACCTACTAAAGACCATCCGATAGCTGGATCGTTTTCAAAACGCAAATAACGCTCTAAGTTAGGATTTTCTGGGTCTTGAATCTTGTTTGTATGGTCAATATCAAGCAAGTTTGCATAGAATTTGAACACACGCTCGAAAATAGGGATTTCACGAGTAGCATAGAATTGACCGCTCTCTGTAAACTCACCCAAAGTCCAACCGTTACCAAGTTGTTGGATATATTTTTCGTAGATAGCTTTATTTGTATCGTTTGCATCAACGGTTACAGAAGGGTCAATGCTACTAGCTTTTTCCTGCAACTCTTTCGTATCGTAATATTCGATATAACCCATACGCTCAAAAACGGTATTTTCATAGTTATCACGTTTATCAGCTGTTGTTGCAATTTTATTGTAGTTAGTATCTTGTTTGAAGATCAACTTCCGTGGAACCATCGTATAGATGATTGTGTAAATCAAGGTCGTTACTAAAAAGATAGAAACTAACGACCGCAAGATACGCATAAAAACATATTTTTTCATATTATTTCCTTTAAAATCCCAAAAGAACCTTCTCCTTTTGGAGAGAAAGTTCTAATGAGCATTATTTATTTCACGTGGCTCGCTAATTCTTTTTGAGCTTTCTCGTTTGATTCAGCTTTTTCTTTGAGCCATTTTTCACGAGCTTGTTGGTATTCTTCTTTTGTAATAGGTTTTTCTCCAACCTCAGTGTACTTCAAGTAACCTGAGTTTTCTCCTTTAAGACCCGCAGCTGAATAAGCAGAAGTAAATGGAATAACTTTAGATACAAATGAAACAGCGGTTTCTTTTGGACCTGCCATAACAGGAATTGTCAAACCGTTATCAGTTAACCAAGCTTGAGCAAGGGCATATTTTTCGTAACGTTTTTGAACGTCTTGATTTTCTTTGTTTGCATCGTCAAGTAATTTTTCATAGTCAGACAAACCAAGTTTTTGGATAACTGATGCATCAGTATTCTTATCAATACCCATGAGCAAGCGAGTGTTTCCGCCTTTAATCGTGAACTGGTCTAAGAATGTTGATGGATCCTGATAATCTGGATTCCATCCAGTCAAGGTATGAATATCCCAGTCTTGTTCTTTGGCAGTTGGAGCACTAAATGAAAGTGGTAATGCTTCTGCTTGAGTCATTTGTTGAAGATCGATGACAACATTGTCAGCTCCAAGTACGTTTTCAATAGATTGTTTAAGTGATTGAACACGGTTTACAACTGCTGTAGACTCTTGGATTGTTAGAGCATCCAAGTGAATTGGGAATTCTACTCCTTCTGCTTTCAAGCTTTCTTTTGCTTTTGCAAAGGCAGCTTTAGCTTTTTCTTCGTTGTAAAGACCATTTTGCGAATCAGCAAGCGATACGTTTGACCATGTGCTTGAGTTTGTCTTCGCAAGACTTTCTTCCACAAGTTTACCAAACTGTTTGTCTCCAACTTGAAGATCATATGGTGAGAATGTATTACGGATTCCGACCGCAGCTCCATCTGTACCATTTGTCTGAGCTGAGTAAGAATTACGGTCTACCGCAAAGTTAAGGGCTTGACGGAATTCTTTGTTAAGCAAAGCTTTTCTTGTAGATTCTTTTTGGCTATCTGTTGTTTTTGAAGTATGGTTATAAGTTGTACGACCATAGTTCACACTTACAGTAGCGATAGCTGATCCTGGTTCGTTAAAGAAGATATTATCTTTGAACTCAGACGCATATTTTTCGTATGTTGAGCTAGTAGGATAGATACGAGCTTTACTGTATTGTCCTTCTGAGAATCCTTTAGCAACGACATCTTGGTCTTTTCCATCCCAGTAAGTAAATTTGATGTTTTGAATTTTAACGGCGTCTTTATCCCAATAAGCGTCGTTCTTAGCCATTTCAATCGAAGACTTAGCAGTGATTGATTTCAAAACAAATGGTCCATTGTACAAAATAGATGATGGATCTGTAGGCGCACCAAAGCCTTCCCCTTTAGATTTAAGGAAATCTTCGTTGATTGGCATCATCACGCCGTTTGTTGTTTTGTCATTCCAGAAAGTTTCTGGCTGGTTCAATGTATATTCAAGAGTGTTATCGTCAACAGCTTTTACACCAACCGTTGAAAAATCGTTTGTTTCACCGTTAATGTAAGCATTGAGTCCTTTAATTGAAGAACTAATAACTGACAAACCTTTTGATTTGCCTTCTACCGCGTGTTTCAACCCTGTCACAAAGTCTTGAGCTTTAACTGGAGCGTATTCCTCTCCTTCAGCAGTAACCCACTTAGCATCCTTACGGATCTTATAAGTGTAAGTCAAACCATCTTGTGAAACTGTCCATGATTCAGCAATCGATGGTACAAGGTTTCCATATTTATCATTAGCAAGCAAACCATCTACCGCATTTGTAGTAACAAAAGAAGTAGAGTCAACGTTGTTAACAACATAATCCAATGTTTCAGGGTCAACTGAATAAACGTATTTATAATCTGATGCTAATTTTGCATTGCTTGAACCTGCATTTGAATTTGAACATGCAGCAAGTACTCCTACTGCAAGCAAGGATACTCCCGCTACCGCAAGAATCCGACTTTTTTTCATTTTTTAAACTCCTCGTTTTAAATAGTGGATATTGAAGATTATACCACAGTTTTTTTAAAAAGTAAACGAATTTTCAGAATATTTTGTCGCATGTTTTTTTAAACATTTGAATCTTATGTTTTCAGAAAAGAAAACTATTGACGAGAAACAATTTTCAAGGTATAATAATAAAAGTTAAGGCGGTATAGCCAAGTGGTAAGGCACGGCTCTGCAAAAGCTTGATCGTCGGTTCAAATCCGTCTACCGCCTCTATATTAACGAAGACTCCGCGTGGAGTTTTTCCTTTTTAACGATTTAAAAAGCTTTATCAGTATTTAGCTGATAAAGCTTTTGTTTTATTCAGTTTCTTCTTCTACTTCGACTTCCTGAATTTGAACCTTAACCTTGGTTACGCGTCCGTTTTTCACTTTGTCATTTGTCAGTGTGATATGCTTGTTGCCACTTTCCACCTCGTAACTAAGCTTCTCTGAGGTTGGAATAGTTCCCACACCAGTCAAATAATAACCCGCAATGGTATCTACGTCATCACTTTCAAGTTCGACATCGAAATAGTCATTGAAGTCATTTAGGGTCATTGTACCTTGGACAATATGAATGTTCTCAGCAATGGTATGAACGTAAACTTCAGCACGGTCGGTTTCATCATCAATTTCACCGACAATCTCCTCAAGCAAGTCCTCAAGAGTAACTAACCCTGCCATTCCTCCGTATTCATCAAGAAGAATTGCCATCTGTCTTTGTGAATTTCTCAATTCTTTTAACAGATCATCCACAAAAATAGTTTCAGGTACAAAGAGAGGTTCCTGTAATATCTTTCTCAATACGATATTGTCAAAACCATCGGTAAATCCTGCTTTTAGCAGACTCTTTGTATGGATCAAACCAATCACGTTGTCCTTGTCATCATCATATACAGGAATTCGAGAAAAGCTTTGTTTTAAGATGCTTTCGATAATCGTCTGAGTGTCATCTTGAATATCTACCATGAAGGCGTCGGTCCGAGGAACCATTACTTCACGCGCCATGAGCTCATCTAGTGAGAAAATTCCTTGCAACATTTCGATTTCATCTGCATCCAAGGTTTCTTCACTATTGGTAAGCATATACTCAATCTCATCACGAGTCATTTTTTCATCTGCATCGTCAAATGTCATCGGCGTCAAACGACTCAAGAGATTAGTTGATGCTGATAACATCCAAACAAATGGACTCACAATCTTACCGAGAGCGATAATAAATGGCACTGTTCGGATAGCCAAGGCATCCTTAAGATTTAGCGCAATCCGTTTGGGATAGAGCTCACCAAAAACGATAGAGATATAGGTCAAGAAAGCAAGTGACAGGAAGCTTGCGATTGCATGCGCAGTTTCGCTATTCCCCATCCATGAGGCTATCAATTGTCCAAGAGAGTCTGCAAGTTTAGCCCCTGACAAGATTGTAATTAAAGTAATACCAACTTGAATGGTTGATAAAAAGTGATTTGGGTTTTCAAGTACCTTTAGCAAACGGATATAACGTTTATCACCTTCTTCAGCCTTTTGTTCAACACGTGAACGACTAAGGGAAACCATAGCCATCTCTGTCGCAGAGAAAAAAGCATTTAAAAAGGTCAAAACAACTAATAATACAAATTGCAGTAACAAATCCTGACTGCTCGGGTCTTCCATTTTCCTTCTCCTAAAAAGTATAATTGAGACTATTATACCATATTTTTCAACTTCTACACATTAATTTTCGATTTCTATAGTAAATCCCCTATCAAAACGATAAGGGATTATCTATTTATTAATCTTTTGTAACCGTAACTTCTCCTGTTCGGTAATCTAACCGAATTCCCTTTTGAACATTAGGAATTACTACATTAAACTCCAATTCTCCGTCAGAGGATTTTGCTTCAATTTGAGAGGCAGAAGGTACTAGGTCCTCTTCTGTCGCATACAGTAGCGTAACGCGGTAACGCACTCGTTTATTCTTATCTAGCGCTTTTCGAACTAAACCTTCATAGTAGTTTTGTCCAGTCGAATCTTCAGCTCGTGCTTGGTTGGCCCAGGCTGTTTGTACAGCAATATTTTTTGGATTGCTAGTAGATGCATCAAAGCCATCTAGACCACCAATCAAGGCATAGCCTAATAAATGTCCTCTATCTACAGCGTGATTATAACTTCCTTTTAGGTTCTTGACCTGATGCCAGCCTGCTGGAGTCCAAGAGGTCGAACCATTACCCGTCTCTTCGCGATCCTTATACTGTCGAGTTGCTTTTGACATGAGAGCATTGGCTACTGTAGGAACTGTCTCTCCTCCTACAGTTTTAGTTTTATTATCAGCATAAGGTTTACTTGATACCTTAGCATCTAGATTGGTTTTGTTTCCATTAACTACAAAAGCTCCTGCTCCATTCCACTCAATTGTGCCCTTGATTTGTTTTTTGACCGAGTCAGTTAGTACACTCTCTGCCAATTCTTGACTAGGAGTGTCGGATGACTGCGATTTTTGTGTCACTTGTGTTTGTGGTGTATTATTGGAAGCCTGCATTTTTTTAATGTAGTAACTTCCTGCCGTCAATAGTAGAAAAATCAGGAGACCTATGAGGGCCTGTCTGGTTTTTTTATTCATGTTTCCTCCTTACTTTTATCCCTAGAAAAAGGCCGGTTCCCCAGCCTATTTCCCTGTAAATTTTGCAATCAATTCATGCCATTTATCGGGTGTCAAAATTGCCCATGGATCTTGACCTTTTCCTACGATACCATAGCCAATCATCAAGCCGATACCCAACGCCAAGACTCCTAGAAGCAAAACAATAATAACTAATAAAAATCGACGTAGCACATACGCTGCTTGTTTATTCATCTTCATCAGCTTCCACACTTACCCGTTCAATATTAGCTCCTAACTGAGCCAATTTTTCATGGAAACGATAATATCCTCTATCCAAATGGACAAGTTTTCCGACAACTGTCTCCCCTTCAGCTACTAGACCTGTTAAGATCAAAGCCGCACTTGCACGTAGGTCTGTAGACAAAACCTCTGCTCCTTGGAGGCGTTGGCCACCAACGATACGAGCTGTATCACGGATAATTTCAGAATGCAAGCCCATACGACGCATTTCCTCTAAATGTTGGAAACGATTTTCAAAGACTGTCTCAATCATAGTCGATTCTCCTTGAGCAACCGTCATAAGAGCAGTAAACTGCGCCTGCATGTCTGTCGGAAATCCTGGATGCGGAAGCGTCTTAACATGAACGGCTTTCAATTTATCTCGTTGAGAACGAATGCGGATGCCTTCGTCTTCATCAATGACTTCCACACCCATTTCTTGCAATTTAGCAATCAGGGGACGATTGTGTTCCCAGATGGCATCTTTAATCAAGACATCTCCACCTGTCATAGCAGCCGCTACCATAAAGGTACCTGCTTCAATACGATCCTGAACAACATTGTGTGTAGCACCGTGTAGCTTTTCAACACCAGTGATTGTCACAGTTTCTGTTCCTGCACCCTTAACTTTTGCTCCCATTTTATTCAAGAGAACAGCCAAGTCTACAATCTCAGGCTCACGCGCAGCATTTTCAATAACAGTTACGCCATCAGCTAGCGTTGCAGCCATCATCAAGTTTTGAGTTGCCCCAACACTAGGAAAGTCCATATATATATGGGCTCCATGCAAGCGTTCTGCCTTAGCTTCGATATAACCAGCTGTTTGGGTGATCTTAGCTCCCATTGCTTCCAAACCTTTAAGGTGAAGGTCAATAGGACGACTACCAATCGTACATCCACCTGGCATGGAAACTTTAGCGTGACCAACTCTAGCCAGGATTGGACCCAAGACTACAATAGATGCACGCATCTTGCTGACATACTTATAAGGTGCCTCTTCTGTAATGTCATCTGTCGCATCAACTTCAACAATATGTGCTTCTTGGTCAAAATCCACTTTCGCATTTAATCCACGAACCACTTGATTCATGGTAAAGACATCTGATAAGATCGGAACATTTTTTAAAACTGTTTTTCCTTCGCTTGCTAAAATCGTCGCCGCAAGTAGTGGCAAAACTGCATTTTTCGCACCTTCAATCGTAACACTTCCGACTAGGCGATTATCGCCACCTTGAACTACAATTTTTTCCATAACTATTTTCCTTTACTTTCAAGTTTAAAATAATGTTCGTACAGCTTCTTGCCATAACTGATAGAGATTTAGGAAAAAGGAACTAATCAGATATCCTAAACCAATACTACACAATACTACCAAAAGTCGTACCTTCCTCGCATTGTCCTTGGTCACCTTCAAGATTTGGTCCCATCTGACCAAGTCTTTCAAGAGCTGAAAAACTAGGTAGACAAAGAACATATGACTACTGAGGGTAAAAAACAATTGAATCATCTGCCTATTATACCATCTTCTCTTTTTCTACGCTAGTCTATGAACTGACACTTTATTTTAAGGGTTATTCTTCAAGTAATCAATTGCATCTTGAAGAGTTTTGACTGGAACAATCTTCATGTCTGTTTTAATCATTTCAGCAGCTTCTACAGCCGTGTCATAATTACTTTTAGCATTAGGATTGGCCTTTTTAGCTTCTTCAGTTACTGGATTGTTTGGAGCAAAGAATACAGTAGCTCCTTTTTTTGCAGCAGCAACAACTTTTTTGTCAATTCCACCAATATCACCAACATTTCCATCTCTGTCGATACTTCCTGTACCAGCAATGATACGTCCATTTCGAAGAGTAGGGTCTGCAATTTGCGTATAGATGGATAAACTAAACATCATTCCAGCACTCGGACCACCAATGCCAGCAGTTGAAAACTTGATTGGCACATCACTTGACACTTCTGTGCGGTCAATCAAACCGATTCCAATACCGTTTTTCCCATTTTCCAGAGTAATGATTTTTCCTTCAGCAGTCTTGACTTTTCCGTCTTCCTGGTAGGTAACCTTAACCTTGTCTCCAAGAGTTTGAGAGTTGACGTAGTCGACCATCTCCTTGGAGCTTTCAAAAGTCTTATCGTTTACAGCCGTCACGGTGTCAGCGATATTGAGAATCCCCTTGAAAGTTGAGTTATCCGTCACAGTCAAAACATAGACCCCCAGGTATTTGAGCTCTATTTCCTTACCAGCAGATTTCAGACCTTGATATTTGGCCATGTTTTGCGAAGTTTCCATGTAAAACTGGTTGATTCGCATAAATTCTGCATCTGAAGAACCACCTGTCATCTCTTTAGCACTTCGAATATCCGTAAAAGGCGTCAGCCAAGCATAAACCAAGTCCACCAGTCTAGCATGTTTAACCCCAACTGTCACAAATTGATAGGAACCTTCCTCTTGATCAGCTTGATTATTGACTTGTAAGACTTTTCGAATATCTTCTGAAGTCCCTGGAACCTCAATGTAATAAGGAAGTGGTACCGTAAAAGCTATAAAAGTGATAATAAGCCCGATGATTAAATATATGGGCCATCTAGTTTTTTTCTTCATGTTTTAACTCCTCTAAGACAGCATTTGGTACATACTTGCTAATATCTTGACCAAACTTCAATAGTTCTCTCACAGCTGAAGAGCTGATGTAAACATGCTCTGGGCGACTGTGGAGGTAGATTGTCTCCATTTCTCCTGCTAGTTGATGGTTGTAAAAATCAAAACTAGCTTCATACTGAAGATCTGTTGCATTACGCAAGCCACGCACCAAGATCTCTGCACCTAATCTTCTAGCAACATCAACGACTAATTCATCATGAGAGGCGATAACTTGGACATTCTCTAGATGTGCCACTGCTTTTTCAACCGTCTCTAGTCGGCTTTCTATCGGTAAAAATCCATTTTTGTGTGGATTATAAAAAATTCCTACATACAATTGATCAAAGAGCTCACTTGCACGCTCAATGAGGTCCAAATGGCCCTTTGTTATCGGATCAAATGAACCTGTAAATAACCCAATCTTATCTGACATAAACCGTCACCTTACTAATCCCATATATTTTTTCCTTCCAGATGCCCAAACAGGCGATTTCTTCTGGAAGTTCTACTGATTTATCGGTCTCGCAGACCACCATGACATCTTCTGAAAAAAGATTTCTCTCCGCCATTTTTTCAATATCCGACACGATTTGTTCTTTTGCATAGGGAGGGTCCAAGAAAATAAGATCAAAGACACCATCTACTTGTTCCAATGCACGGCTAGACTCCATTTTCAACAATTGAAACTTTGAGGTTTCCTTGGTCATCTGGATATTTTCTGCCACAATATTCTGGGCCCGTCTGTCCCTCTCGACCAGAACAGCACTTGACATACCCCTTGAAACTGCTTCGATGGATAGACCACCACTACCAGCATAGAGATCTAGTACACGTCCTCCTTTAAAGTAAGGGCCAATCATATTGAAAATAGCTCCTCGGACCTTGTCAGATGTTGGTCTCGTTGTTTTCCCGTCTAACGTCTTTAAAGGACGTCCTCCGTAGATTCCTGATACGATTTTCATAAGGTATATTATACCAAATTCTGATAAAAAAAAGAAAATCGAACCTTGCGGCTCGATTGATTAAAGAATATTGTCGTAAGTATCTCTGACTTCTTGTGGCCAAACACTGGTTTGAACTTCACCGATGTGTTTCTTACGAAGTAAGAACATCGCCATACGTGATTGACCAATCCCACCACCGATTGTCAATGGGAAGAGACCGTTTAAGAGAGCTTTGTGCCATTCCAAAGAAAGACGGTCTTCATCTCCTGTAATAGCTACTTGTCGACGGAGAGTATCTTCATCGACACGAATTCCCATTGAAGACAATTCAAAGGCTGCACCCAAGTTATCATTCCAGACAAGGATATCTCCATTCAAGCCATGATAACCATTTTCAGACTCAGTTGTCCAGTCATCATAGTCTGGCGCACGGCCGTCATGAGGTTTTCCATCCGGTAATACACCACCGATACCAATCAAGAAGACAGCACCATACTCCTTACAGATAGCATTTTCACGTTCTTTTGGCGTCAAGTCTGGATAACGTTCAACCAACTCTTCTGTATGGATAAAGGTAATTTGCTTAGGCAAGATTGACTCAATATCATATCTTGCTTCAACTGCTAGCTCAGTCAAACGAATGGCCTTATAAATCTTTTCAACGGTTTCTTTGAGGTAGGCTAGATTGCGTTGCCCGTTTGGAATAACCTTTTCCCAGTCCCACTGGTCAACATAAACCGAGTGAGTCGCATCTAGTGAATCTTCGTCTGGACGAAGAGCCTTCATGTGAACGAAGAGACCTTCTCCTTCACCGAAACCAAAACGTGCCAAAGTATGGCGTTTCCACTTAGCAAGCGAATGTACCACCTCGTAAGTTTCGTCTGGAATTTGTAAAACCTTAACAGATACTGGATGCTCAATCCCTGAAAGGTTATCTTGCATCCCGTCCCCAACCTTACTCAAGATTGGCCCTTGTACTTCTACTACTTCTAACTTATCTTTTAAATACTGGGTAAATGTATTTTTCACAAATGAAATCTCTTCTTGTTGATGGATAAAACTCTTCTTCATATGCTCCTCCTTTTGAATAATAATAAAGATTATACCTTTTTATCAGTAAAAATAAAAGAAAAAAGAGCTCATTTGAGCTCTAAAAGTATTAATCGTCACTTCCAAAGATACGCAAGAAGCTAAGAAAAATGTTAATAAAGTCGAGGTAGAGACTAAGTGCCAATGAAATTGCCCAACCTGTTGCAACTTGACCATTTGATTCTTCATAAACATAGCGAATCTTTTGGTTATCCCAAGCAATCAAACCTGCAAAAACAAGCACCATGACAATACTGATGATGTAATCGAAAAGGCCACTGTTTAAAAATACATTGACAATCATAGCCAAGATGAGACCTACCAAGGCTCCAATCAAAGCACGTCCGATACCACTCAAATCCTTTTTGATGACTACTCCGACGATCGCCATGACAAAGAAGAGGGCTGCACTGGAGATAAAGGCTGTTAGGACTGTACCAGGAAGGTAAAGCGATACAATGAAACTTAGGGAAAAACCATTGACTGCAGAATATAATAGGAATATCGGAAAGGCTGCTGGACTATTCCTTAACGCTAAACCACTTGCAAATAACACTAGAGCAACTTCAACGACTCCTGTCACGATTAACCATACGCGGGCATTAAGCATTAACTGTACGAGAACATCTTGGAAGGTTGTTAACATCAAGGCTGAAACAAGTGCAGATAAAGCAATCCCAATTCCTACAAAAGCATAAACTTTTGCATAAAATTGATTCAAACCAGAACGTTCTTGAATAATTGTTTGATTCATATCTTTTTCTCCTTATGAAATCTTTTTACTGATTATAACAAAAATAAATTGATTTAACTCAAATAAAACATGAGTATGCCTGCAGCGATGGCGACATTGAGACTTTCTGCTCGCCCTTTCATGCTGATGTGAACCAGTTGATCTGCTTGATTTGCCATGAATGGACTAATGCCTTGTCCTTCATTTCCCATCACCAAGACGAAATCCTCTAGTCGAGCAAGCTCACGATAATCTTTAGAGTTTTGAGATAAGGTGGTTGCTAGAATTGGCAAGCCGCTCTTTTTAGCCTCTTCTACAAATGTATCAACAGGCATCCGATAAATAGGTAAATGGAAATGGCTACCTTGCATGGAGCGAAGAGTCTTGAGACTGTATATATCAGCCGACTTGCTGGAAACGATGACTCCTGAAAAACCTGCCGCATCTGCCGTCCGTATCATGGTCCCTACATTTCCAGGATCCTGCACATCTTCTAAGAAAAGATATTTACCTGAGGTAAAATCCGGCAACAGCACCTCTTCTTTTTGAACAATAGCTACAATGCCCTGAGGTGTTTGGGAATCAGCCAAATCAAGCAAGATTTCTTCCGTCACCAAGACTGTCTGAGGATAGTCAGCTAATTTTCCCCCATGTTCTGCCAAGGCAAAAATTTTCTCAATCGTTGCTCCTGCCTGAACAGCTTCCTCAAATAAATGCCAGCCCTCAATTAAATAAGAAGATTTTCGATATTTTTTTTGATGCAATTTCTTGGCATTTTTTACCACAGAATTCGCTTTAGAGGTTATAATAGTCATAGGAGTATTATAACACAATCAAGGAGGTTTGTATGCAAAAGGTCAAAATGATTGCGCAGGGACGCGTCCAAGGTGTTGGCTTTCGCTGGGGTGTTTATACCCTTGCCCTCGAGCTAGGTGGAATCACTGGACGTGTTTGGAACAATGATGACGGCACCGTCGAAATTCTTGCCCAAGCAGAATCTTCTGCTATCATGGCTAAGTTCATCCAAGAGATCCGAAAAGGACCAACTCCTTTCTCAAAAGTGACCTATCTCGACGTCCAATTGAGCAACTTTCCTTCCTATTCCGACTTCAAAGTCGCAAATTAGGTCTCTAGAACTATTGTATATTTTCAAAAAAAACAGTAGAATAGAAAGGTATAATTTTTAAAGAAGGAATAAAAACAGTGAAATCAATTAAACGAATCGGCCTCTCAATCATGGGAGTGGCTATGCTATTAGCATTGACAGGTTGTGTCCAGGTTGATAAAGCAACAGGTCAGCCAACCGGATTTATCTGGAATACCATCGGAGCGCCTATGGCAGAGGCTATCAAATACTTTGCCAATGACCAAGGTCTCGGTTTCGGTGTTGGTATTATCATCGTAACTATTATCGTCCGCTTGATTATCCTTCCACTTGGTATCTACCAATCATGGAAGGCTACCCTTCACTCTGAGAAGATGAACGCCCTCAAGCATGTCCTTGAGCCACATCAGACTCGTCTGAAAGAAGCAACGACTCAAGAAGAAAAACTAGAAGCCCAACAAGCTCTCTTTGCTGCTCAAAAAGAGCATGGTATTAGTATGTTTGGTGGTGTAGGATGTTTCCCTATCCTCATTCAAATGCCTTTCTTCTCTGCTATCTACTTTGCTGCTCAACACACAGAAGGTGTTTCTGAAGCTAGCTTCTTAGGTATTGCACTGGGTTCTCCAAGTTGGATTCTCATTGCCTGCGCAGGTGTTCTCTACTACATCCAATCACTCCTTTCTCTACACGGAGTTGAAGACGAGACTCAAAGAGAACAACTCAAGAAAATGATTTACATGAGTCCATTGATGATTGTCATGTTCTCAATCTTCTCCCCAGCCAGTGTCACACTTTACTGGGTTGTCGGTGGTTTCATGATGATCCTTCAACAATTCATCGTCAACTACATCATTCGTCCAAAACTTCGCAAAAAAGTACGCGAAGAATTTGCAAAGAACCCACCAAAAGCAAGCAAAACTTCAGGCGCTCGCAAGGATGTGACTCCTGAATCAGCAGCAGTAATCTCAACTTCTAACAAGAAGAAAAACAAAAAACGCAATGCTGGTAAACAACATTCAAGATAAAGCTACGTGTATTATCAAATAATTAAAAAACGAATGAAGATAAATGGTTTTCATTAACTGCTTATCTTCACTCGTTTTTATTATCTACTTTCACATCTTAATTTATTTAAATCCTATGGCAACAAATTAGTAAGTCAATTACTTTGATTTAATACAATTGAGACTCATTATAACTTCTGCTCCCTCGTCTCTATTTTTCAGTTCTACTTGTCCTTTATGCAGTTTTGCAACTCTACATACAAAACTAAGTCCAATACCATAATGTTGCTCTT
>CAUUTJ010000011.1:0-32357 GCA_963548045.1 uncultured Streptococcus sp. | reverse complement strand
GAGACTACTATGGCAATCCAGGAAATGAAGGCCATATCTTTGCTCAGATGAAAAATATTACGGACCAGGAAGTTGTCCTTGAAATTGGTGAACGTGTAGTTCAAGCTGTTTTTGCACCTTTCTTGATTACAGATGGGGATGAAGCAGATGGCGTTCGTACTGGTGGATTTGGATCAACAGGGCATTAAGAAGTGGACTTGTTGTCCACACAATAAAGGATGTAATCAATCGTTGAAAAGAAGAATAATAAAATGAGTTATAAGGATTTTCAGGCTTTTAGCGCCGAGAATTGTCGAGGGTATAAGAAGATTTTTGAGATTAGTATTGGAGGATTTCTTTACCTAGCATTTCTCCCTGATGCCTATCATAAAATTCTTTGCATTTCTTCAGACTACATGTCAATCATTGACAGCGAAAATGGGCAAGTAACACCGATAGACGGAGATTACGATGAGGTAGAGTTAGTAGCCATGTGTGAGGGATATGATTCACCTATTCCTATCGCTGGTCAATATGGTGGAAGTCTCCCTTTGGATAATGGTAAAGACGTCCGAGTGACAATGGATACAGACCAATCAGAAGAATATCCCATTTCAACCATTTATTGGGAAGAAAATAAGGAAACTAGAACTCAAATTTATAAAGGCTATTTACCCTATATATTTGGACTTAGTCCTGATGGGGAGTATTATGTCCATGCGGATGATGGAGGATTGACTGTTCTGAAAAGAGATAGTTAGTCACGTAAAAACAATAAGAGATTTTAAAATGAGAGGATTAGAATCATAGCAAAGAAAAAAGCGACATTTGTATGTCAAAATTGTGAATATAATTCACCCAAGTATCTAGGCCGCTGTCCAAACTGTGGGGCATGGTCTTCTTTTGTGGAGGAAGTTGAGATTGCAGAAGTCAAAAATGCGCGTGTGTCTTTGACAGGTGAAAAAACCAAACCCATGAAATTAGCTGAGGTGACTTCTATCAATGTCAATCGAACTAAGACTGAGATGGAGGAATTTAACCGTGTGCTTGGTGGAGGTGTGGTACCGGGAAGTCTTGTCCTTATCGGTGGGGATCCAGGGATTGGGAAATCAACCCTTCTCTTACAAGTATCAACCCAGTTGTCTCAAGTAGGAACAGTTCTCTATGTCAGTGGGGAGGAGTCTGCCCAGCAGATCAAACTCCGTGCAGAGCGCTTGGGTGATATCGACAGTGAGTTTTATCTCTATGCCGAGACCAATATGCAGAGCGTGAGAGCTGAAGTGGAGCGTATCCAGCCAGATTTTCTTATCATCGACTCGATTCAGACCATTATGTCTCCTGAGATTTCAGGGGTGCAGGGATCAGTCTCTCAAGTACGCGAGGTAACGGCTGAACTCATGCAGCTGGCTAAGACCAATAACATCGCCATCTTTATCGTGGGGCATGTGACAAAAGAAGGAACCTTGGCTGGCCCACGTATGTTGGAACATATGGTGGACACCGTACTTTACTTTGAAGGGGAGCGCCACCATACCTTCCGTATCTTGAGAGCAGTCAAGAACCGGTTTGGCTCGACTAATGAGATCGGAATCTTTGAGATGCAGTCAGGTGGGCTAGTAGAGGTCCTGAACCCTAGTGAGGTATTTCTAGAAGAGCGTTTGGATGGAGCCACTGGTTCGTCCATCGTGGTGACTATGGAGGGGACGCGTCCAATTCTTGCAGAAGTGCAGGCTTTGGTGACTCCGACTATGTTTGGGAATGCCAAGCGAACTACTACTGGTCTTGATTTCAATCGTGCAAGCCTGATTATGGCTGTTTTGGAGAAACGGGCAGGTTTGCTCCTCCAAAATCAGGATGCCTATCTTAAATCGGCTGGTGGTGTCAAGTTAGATGAGCCTGCCATTGACTTGGCAGTTGCGGTTGCCATTGCGTCAAGCTATAAGGATAAACCAACCAATCCTCAGGAATGTTTTGTAGGAGAATTAGGTTTGACTGGAGAAATTCGACGCGTGAATCGTATCGAACAACGGATCAATGAAGCAGCGAAACTTGGATTTATAAAAATCTATGTACCGAAAAATTCTTTGACAGGTATTAAACCGCCTAAGGAAATTCAGGTGATTGGAGTGACAACTATCGGAGAAGTCTTGAAAAAAGTATTTTCTTAATCGTTTTACTCAGGTTTAGACTACTAATTATTTTATTGCTAACAATTATTAAAACAAGGAGGAATTTCTGATGAAATTTTCTATGGACAGTCACATGCAGTTTCCTTTGGTAGAGTTGTCGCTCAATCAAGGAGAAACGGTCTTTATTCAGCGCGGTAGCATGGTCTACCATACACCCAATGTAAGTCTCAATACCCAACTTAATGCGAGTGGTTCTGGCTTGGGACGGTTTGTCAAAGCTGTAGGGCGTTCAATGGTTTCTGGTGAAAGTACCTTCATTACTCAAGCTATTGCAGAGTCTGACAACGGACATCTTGCTTTAGCACCAGATACTCCTGGTCAAGTGATTGCTCTTGAACTTGGCGAAAAGCAGTATCGCTTGAATGATGGGGCTTTTCTGGCTCTTGATGGAACGGCTTTCTATACAATGGAGCGCCAATCTATTGGTAAAGCACTTTTCGGCGGTCAAGGTGGTCTTTTTGTGATGACTACTCAAGGTCAGGGAACGCTTTTGGCAAATGCTTTTGGTTCGATTAAGAAAATTGAACTCCAAAACCAAGAAGTGACGATTGACAATGCCCATGTGGTGGCTTGGAGTCAGTCTTTAGACTATAATATTCACTTAGAAAATGGTTTTTGGCAATCTATCGGTACAGGTGAAGGAGTGGTGAACACCTTCCGAGGGACTGGTGAGGTTTATGTACAAAGTCTCAATCTTCAAAGCTTTGCAGGTTCTCTTAACAAGTATATCCAAAAAGGTTCATAATAATAAAAAAACTAGGACAGAAACCCAAGCTAGTTGCTGGATATCTCTGTCCAGTTTTTTTATATGAAAGTTGACAGCTGACAAGACAAAGAAAAGATGGTAAGATAGGAGATAAATAATTTGGTGTTCAAATTATCTGGCAGACTAGAAAGTGAGTTGTCATGTCCTATTTTGAAAATTTTTTAAAAGCCAATCAAGCTTATGTAGAACTACATGGAGATTTGCATTTATCCATTAAACCCAAGACCAAGGTTGCAATCGTAACTTGTATGGATTCGCGTCTCCACGTTGCGCCAGCTCTGGGCTTGGCTCTGGGAGATGCCCATATTTTACGGAATGCGGGAGGTCGAGTGACGGACGATATGATTCGCTCGCTTGTGATTTCCCAACAACAGATGGGGACAAGAGAAATCGTGGTTCTTCACCATACAGACTGTGGTGCCCAAACCTTCAATAATGAGGACTTCCAAGAGCATTTAAAACGTGAATTGGGAGTTGATGTATCTGGCAAAGACTTTCTCCCTTTCCAAGATGTCGAGGAGAGTGTGCGTGAGGATATGAAATTGCTTCGAGAATGCCCATTAATTCCAGATGATGTCATTATTTCAGGAGCTGTTTACGATGTAGACACAGGAAGAATGATTGAAGTATATTAATTTTTTGATTTGAAAGCGTATATCATACGGTGATGAGGTGGTAAATTTTCGCTTCGCTATAACTAATATAAAATAGTATAAGACAAGAGGATAAATGTCTACTCTTGTCTTATTTTTTATTGAAAAATCAAGAAAAAAGCGCTACAATGGTAGATGGAAAATATTGTAAAAAAACACAAGTGATACATAAATACTGGAGGAAATCATGTCTTTTTCTGATTTAAAGCTGTTTGCCCTTTCTTCAAATAGAGAATTGGCAGAGCGTGTGGCGCAAGAGATTGGGATAGAATTGGGAAAATCGACTGTTCGTCAATTTTCAGATGGAGAAATTCAAGTTAACATCGAAGAATCTATCCGTGGGAAACATGTCTTTATCTTACAATCAACTAGCTCACCTGTAAATGACAATCTACTAGAGATTTTGATTATGGTTGATGCTTTGAAACGTGCCAGTGCAGAATCTGTCAACGTTGTGATGCCTTACTATGGCTATGCGCGTCAGGATAGAAAGGCTAGAGCGCGTGAACCAATCACTGCAAAACTCGTGGCAAATATGCTTGAAGTAGCTGGAGTAGATCGTTTGTTGACGATTGATTTGCACGCTGCACAGATTCAAGGATTCTTTGATATTCCTGTTGATCACTTGATGGGTGCTCCTTTGATTGCGGATTACTTTGAGCGTCGTGGTATGGTTGGTTCTGACTATGTTGTTATCAGTCCAGACCATGGTGGTGTCACTCGTGCTCGTAAATTAGCAGAATTCTTGAAAACTCCGATTGCGATTATTGATAAACGTCGTAGCGTAGACAAGATGAACACTAGTGAAGTAATGAACATCATTGGTAAGGTTGAAGGTAAAACTTGTATCTTGATTGATGATATGATTGATACAGCTGGGACTATTTGTCACGCAGCAGATGCCCTTGCTGAAGCAGGAGCTGTTGAAGTTTATGCAAGCTGTACGCACCCAGTTCTTTCAGGACCAGCTATGGACAACATCCAGAAATCAGCCATCAAAAAACTGGTTGTTTTGGACACCATCTACCTACCAGAGGAACGTTTGATTGATAAGATTGAACAAATTTCTATCGCTCATCTCTTGGCAGATGCTATCATCCGTATCCATGAAAAACGTCCACTATCTCCATTGTTTAGTATTGAGAAGACTATTTAAATTTACAGTTGAGGAAATAAAAAAACGCTTATAAATTCAGAACCCTATCGCTCACAGAAGTCCGTATTGTTCGGAGTTTAAATATTTTTGTATCAATTGTTTCAAGAATATTATTTGATTTTTTAAAATAGAATGAATTTTACTTATTTTTTACCAGAAAAAAATAAATTTATTTTAAAAAAAGCTTGACAACTTAGATTTATATGATATAATTTGATGTAATAAGGGTTGTCCTTATAAATTAAATTTTAAAATTAAAGAGGAGATAAAACAATGAAGAAAGTTTTATTATCATCAGTAGCAGCTCTTGCAGTATTTTCTGCAGCAGCTCCAGTTTTTGCACAAGGAGAAAATCCAGATTCTTCTAACCAATTGATCCAAAAGAAATATGTTTCTGAACGCGATCTTGCAGATGAAGCAAATAGACAAGTAGCAGCACACGAAGCTGAAATTAACGCTGAAGCTGAAAATGATCCAGCAGTTGTAGCAGCAAAACAAGCACTTGAAGCATACGGTTCAGGTCATGAATACGGAGCTTATGTTGCTAAACTTGAAGCAGCTCGTGCTGAAGCACGTAATGTTGTACGCAACAAATATATCGCTAACCTTCAAGAACAATACCGTAACATTCCTGGAGTTAACTACTATAACGATCCAAAACTAGACAACGAACGTAATGAAGATCGTATTGCTAAAGATCTAGCAGCACAAGGTAAAGCTCCTGTAGCATCAGCTGATCAAGTATCTCCTGACCAAGCAGCAGCTGACCATGCAGCAACTCAACCAGAAGGTGGCAAACCAGGTGCTGTAGATCAAGCTAAAAAAGCTGATGCAGCAGCTAAAAAAGCAGGAGCATCTGCAAAAGCAGGCCAAAAAGCTCTTCCAAAAACACACGCTGTTAAATAATTTATTTATTTATTTATTTGGTGAAGTATACTATCACTGAAACTTTGTTTCAGTGATTTTTTTAGTAAATAACGAGGTAGAAAAATGAGTGGACACTCTAGAACAAAGAAAACACCAATTACTAAAATAATTGCTTCTATCGCAGCAGTAGCTATCGTTGCTTTGGGAGGCTTGTTTATATATAATAACAGCTTCTCAGCATCAAGTGAGAATAAGCCGACTGAGACTACCGTTACTCAGGAAGCGCCAAAGCAAGCTTATACTGCTAGCGAGGAAGAAAAGGAATATCTCTCTAATAAATTTAAAGGCTTACTTGCAACAAACTCTGAAACTGTGGGGTATGTATATATTCCGGGTACACAGTTAGATGAACCAGTCGTTCAAACAACGGATAATGCGACTTATTTAGATAAGCGCTTTGATGGCGTTAACGAGCCTTTAATGGGGACAGTCTTTATGGACGCTGATAATAAAAAGGACTTTAGCGATCGATTAACTTGGTTATTTGGTCATGCCCGTGGTAGTAAAGTTCCTGACCACCGTATGTTTAAAGATGTGAACTATTTCAGTCGCCAAGAATATTTTGATGCACACCCTTATGTTGTCATTGAAACTCCAGAGAGAAAGTACTATTATGAAGCTGTTGCCATGATTATTGTTCCAGAAGAAACAGCATTTTACCGTACTTCTTTTGATGATGATGCAGATTTTGAGAAACAGCTAACTACTATTTATGATACTGCAGAAGTTAAGAAACCAAATGTTAAGATATCAGCTAAGGATAAATATCTTGTGCTTTCTACTTGTCGTGAAGAAGATGATACGATTCGTGCCAATCTCTACCTTCGACAAATTCCTGATTCAGAGATGAGTGACTTTGTCAAACAACACGGAGAAAGCCTTCAGTATAAACCAACAAGAGAATAATCTTTAAATATAATTTTTATGAATCCTCCTCAAATTAAATGAAATAGTTTAATTTTGGGAGGATTTTTTGATTTTTGTTTTTATAGTAAATTTCTGCAAGCCTTTTCAAAATATGCTATACTGAGAAAAAGGAGGGATTCTATGACTCAAGAATTTATTAATCCAAGTGATGGAGTGATTCGTCAGTATCTTGAAACTAGCAAAACTTTGGCAGTAGTCGGTTTGTCTGACCGTGAAGAAACAACTAGCAATCGAGTGACTAAGGAAATGCAGGCTCGTGGCTATAAAATCATTCCAGTAAATCCCAAGGCTGCGGGTGGGGAAATCTTGGGAGAGAAGGCTTATGCTAGTCTAGCTGAGATTCCTTTTCCTGTAGATATCGTCAATGTCTATCGTCGCAGTGAATTTCTACCTGATGTAGCGCGTGATTTCCTCAAGGCAGATGCTAAGATTTTTTGGGCGCAATTAGGCCTTGAAAACCTAGAAGCAGAGGAAATTTTACGTGCTGGAGGATGCGATGATATTGTGATGGATCGTTGCATTAAAAGAGAACATACACGTTTAATTCTTGAACAATAAAAAGGTAGCCTTTAGGCTACCTTTTGTCTTAGATAATACCGATGAGTATTTGCATGCCAAGGCTAGTCAGGATAATGGCAATCCAGCAAAGGGCTCCAAGAAGAATGGATTTTCCACTGGATTTGATCATAGCAATGAGGTTGGTTTTGAGACCAATAGCACTCATAGCCATGATGATGAGGAATTTGGAGAGTTGTTTGAGAGGTGAAAAGAAGCTATTGCTGACACCGAAAGATGTGAGAAGAGTAGTTAGCAGAGAAGCTAGGATAAAGTAGAGAATGAAAACGGGGAAGATTTTTTTAAGCTTCACTCCTTGGTTGTTGCCTTGTTGACGGCTTTGCCAATAGGAGAGGAAGAGAGTAATAGGGATAATAGCTAGGGTGCGTGTCAGTTTGACAATAGTGGCAGATTCGAGAGTATTGCTTTGGTAAAGACTATCCCAGGCGCTAGCTGTGGCTGTTACAGAAGACGTATCATTGACCGCAGTACCCGCAAAGAGAGCAAAACCTTCGTTGGAAAGATGGAGCCAAGAACCTAGAGTTGGAAAGATAAGAGCTGCCAAGACATTGAAGAAAAAGATAACAGAAATGGCTTGGGCTACTTCTTTTTCCTTGGCGTGAATAACAGGAGCAGTCGCTGCAATGGCAGAACCGCCACAGATAGAAGAGCCTACCCCAACCAAAGTAGCTAGCTTTGTATCAAGGTTAAAAAAGCGTTGGAAAAAGAAAGCTATAATCAAAGCAATTGAAATAGTTGAAAGGATAACAGGAAGGGAAGATTTTCCAACTGCGAAAACTTGTGAGATATTGAGTCCAAACCCAAGCAAGATAACAGCATACTGAAGCAATTTTTTGGAGCTATAAGTCAAACCAGCATCCAGTTGTTTATAGGGAGTGAGAAAGGGGTAGAGAATCATTCCGATAAAAATGGCGAAAACAGGTGCTCCCACAACAGGCAGAAAGCCTCCTAAAACCCAAGAGATGATAGAAATGATCAGACAGACTAACAGTCCTGCCCAATTTTTTGATAGAAATGACATAAAAACCTCCGAAAATAAATACTCTCTATTATATATAATATCTATTTGTCAGAAAAATAAAATAGAAAGTAGGAATAAGGTTGTAAATTAACGGAATTTTGCGGTCAGAGAGCTTTTGTAGTATAATAGATATATGTTCTTTGATCAAGGAGGATATATATGGACTTAACCAAACGCTTTAATAAACAATTAGATAAGATACAAGTTTCCTTGATTCGTCAATTTGACCAGGCTATTTCAGAGATTCCTGGTGTCCTGCGATTGACCTTGGGAGAACCAGATTTTACAACACCAGATCATGTCAAGGAAGCTGCAAAGCGAGCCATTGACCAAGATCAATCCTACTATACAGGAATGAGTGGTTTGTTGACATTGCGTCAGGCGGCGAGTGATTTTGTAAAAGAGAAATATCAGCTAGACTACAATCCAGAGAATGAAATCTTGGTCACAATTGGTGCGACAGAGGCTCTATCAGCTACTCTGATAGCTATTTTGGAGGAAGGAGACAAGGTTCTCTTGCCAGCTCCTGCCTATCCTGGCTATGAGCCAATAGTTAATCTAGTTGGTGCAGAGATTGTCGAGATTGATACAACTGAAAATGGTTTTGTTTTGACGCCTGAGATGTTGGAAAAGGCAATTTTGGAGCAAGGGGACAAGCTCAAGGCAGTTATTCTCAACTATCCAGCTAACCCTACAGGAATTACTTATAGTCGCGAGCAATTAGAAGCCTTGGCAGCTGTTTTACGTAAGTATGAGATTTTCGTAGTCTGTGATGAAGTCTACTCAGAATTGACCTATACAGGGGAAAATCATGTATCTTTGGGAACTATGTTGAGAGATCAGGCAATTATCATTAACGGTCTTTCTAAATCCCATGCCATGACAGGTTGGCGTTTAGGTTTTATCTTTGCACCAGCAAACTTCACAGCTCAACTCATCAAGAGTCATCAGTATTTGGTAACTGCTGCAAACACCATGGCGCAACATGCTGCGGTGGAAGCATTGACAGCTGGTAAGAACGATGCAGAACCCATGAAGAAGGAATATATCCAGCGTCGGGACTACATTATTGAGAAGATGACTGACCTTGGTTTTGAGATTATCAAACCAGATGGGGCTTTTTATATCTTTGCTAAGATTCCGGCAGGCTATAATCAAGATTCCTTTGCTTTTCTGAAGGATTTTGCCCAGAAGAAGGCTGTTGCTTTTATCCCTGGTGCTGCCTTTGGACAGTATGGAGAAGGCTATGTTCGCCTATCTTATGCAGCTAGCATGGAAACCATCAGAGAAGCTATGAAACGACTTGAGGAGTACATGAGAGAGACATGATTCAATCGATTACGAGTCAGGGTTTAGTACTTTACAATCGAAATTTTCGAGAGGATGATAAGCTTGTTAAAATCTTTACAGAACAGGCAGGGAAGCGCATGTTTTTTGTCAAACACGCCGGCCAATCCAAACTAGCTCCTGTCATTCAACCTTTAGTCTTAGCCCATTTTCTCCTAAAAGTCAATGACGATGGACTTAGTTATATAGAAGATTATCATGAGGTGAAGACTTTTCCGAAAATCAATAGTGACCTCTTTGTTATGGCTTATGCGACTTACGTTGCAGCCTTGGCAGATGCGAGTTTGCAGGATAATCAAGAAGATGCTCCCCTATTTGCTTTTTTGCAAAAGACTTTAGAGCTGATGGAAGAGGGTCTGGATTATCAAGTTTTGACCAATATTTTTGAAATTCAAATATTGACACGTTTTGGGACTAGTCTGAACTTTAATGAGTGTACTTTCTGCCATCGTGTTGGGCAGGCCTTTGATTTTTCATTCAAGTACGGTGCCTGCCTTTGCCCAGATCATTACCACGAAGATGAAAAACGATGCCATTTGAATCCCAATATTCCTTATCTGCTCAATCAATTTCAAGCCATTGATTTTGAGACCTTGGAGACTATCTCGCTCAAGTCTGAAATTAAGCAGGATTTGCGTAAGTTTATAGATCAAATCTACGAGGAATATGTCGGTATTCACCTAAAATCAAAGAAATTTATTGATTCCCTAGCAGATTGGGGACAACTACTGAAAGAGGAAGACAAATGAAAAAAATCGCAGTAGATGCAATGGGTGGCGATTACGCACCACAAGCTATTGTAGAGGGAGTTAATCAAGCCCTTGCTGACTTTTCAGATATTGAGATTCAACTTTACGGAGACGAAAGTAAAATCAAGCAATATCTAACAGCTACAGAACGTGTCAGCATTATCCATACGGATGAGAAAATTGACTCTGACGACGAGCCTACAAAAGCTATCCGCAAAAAGAAAAATGCTAGTATGGTCTTGGCGGCTAAGGCTGTTAAGGACGGAGAAGCAGATGCTGTTCTCTCTGCTGGGAACACAGGTGCTCTGTTAGCGGCAGGATTTTTCATCGTTGGTCGTATCAAAAATATCGACCGACCTGGGCTTATGTCAACATTGCCAACGATTGATGGTAAGGGTTTTGATATGCTAGATCTCGGAGCTAATGCCGAAAATACAGCTCATCACCTCCATCAATACGCAATTCTAGGTTCATTCTATGCTAAGAATGTTCGTGGTATTGCAAATCCCCGTATTGGCCTTCTGAACAACGGTACAGAAAGTAGTAAGGGAGATCCACTACGCAAGGAAGCCTATGACTTATTAGCAGCTGACGAGAGTTTGAATTTTGTCGGGAATGTGGAAGCACGTGACTTGATGGATGGTGTTGCAGATGTAGTCGTAACCGATGGTTTCACGGGAAACGCTGTTCTCAAAGCTATTGAAGGTACTGCTATGGGGATCATGGGATTACTTAAGAATGCCATTGTAGGTGGCGGACTTAGAGCTAAGCTCGGCGCATTCCTCCTCAAGGATAATCTCAGAGGTTTGAAAAAACAGCTCAACTATTCAGATGTTGGTGGTGCCGTCTTGTTTGGCGTTAAGGCGCCTGTTGTTAAGACTCATGGTTCAAGTGACGCTAAGGCTGTATACAGTACACTTCGTCAGATTCGTACCATGCTTGAGACTGATGTAGTAGCACAAACTGCGCGTGAATTTTCAGGAGAATAATATGACAGATAAAGAAATTTTTGACCGTGTTGTTATGATTATCCAAGAGCGTCAAGGAGAAGACTTTGTCGTTACTGAAAACTTGAGTTTGAAGGATGATCTGGATGCTGACTCTGTGGATTTGATGGAATTTATCCTAACAATTGAGGACGAATTTGGAATCGAAATTAGTGATGAAGAAATCGACAACCTCAACAGCGTCGCAGATGTATTAGCAATTATTAAAAATAGAACATAAGAAAAAGCAACATGCTAGGCATGTTGCTTTTTCTTATTGGTGTATTTAGGAGACTACACTTCAAATTCATAGAGTGCTGTAGATAGGTAACGTTCTCCGTTATCTGGTGCAAGTGCAAGGACTTTTTTACCTGCTCCAAGTTTTTTAGCGACTTCAATTGCTGCATAGATAGCTGCAGCAGAAGAAATACCTACTAAGAACCCTTCTTTTCCACCGATTTCACGACCAAGTGCAAGAGCATTGTCTGATGTTACGCGAACGATACCATCGTAAGCTTTTGTGTCAAGTGTTTCTGGGATGAATCCAGCAGAGATACCTTGAATCTTATGAGGTCCAGGTTTTTCACCTGATAAGATAGCTGATTCGTCTGCCTCAACTGCAAAAACTTGAATGTCTGAATTAGCCGATTTAAGAGCGTGAGAGACACCAGAAATAGTTCCTCCAGTACCTACACCAGCAACAAAGGCATCTAAACCATCAGCTCCGAAATCAGCTAGAATTTCAGCTCCTGTTGTTCTTTCGTGAACTTCTGGGTTAGCTTGGTTGATAAATTGCAAAGGTAGGAAGCCATCACGTTCAGCAGCGATTTCTTCAGCTTTAGCAATAGCGCCTTTCATACCTTCACTTCCTGGAGTTAGAACGAGTTCAGCACCATAAGCTTGGATGATTTTACGGCGTTCCACACTCATTGTCTCAGGCATAACGATGACAACTTTGTAGCCTTTAGCAGCACCAACCCATGAAAGACCGATACCAGTGTTTCCGCTTGTTGCTTCTACAATAGTAGAACCAGGTTTAAGTTTGCCTTCTTGTTCAGCTTTTTCAATCATGCTTAGAGCAATGCGGTCTTTAACGGATGACCCTGGGTTAAATGCTTCTAGTTTTACGTAAACATCTGCTGCACCCACAGGTACGATGTTGTTCAATTTAACAATCGGTGTTCTACCGACAAGTTCAGTGATATTGTTATAAATCGCCATATTAGCACCTCTATATATAAGATGCTACTAGTATAACGCTAACTTTACCTTTTGTAAAATATAGAAATCCTATCGAAGCGATAGGATTTTTTTATATCAGATATAAATGAGGAAATTTAGATGATAAGGTAGTATTTCTTTATTTTACCCTAAGTTAACAGGAACCTCAACCTCTCGTAACCCCTGATCAATTAAGGTGACTTTTCCATTGAAAAATTCTATGAGAGAAGCTTTGATAGTTTCTTTATCTTCCTTATCAACAAAGATGATTGTTTCGACCTGATCAGTGAAATTTGTTTCAAGTTCCATGAGATTATGTTCTTTAAGAAAATTGCCATATTCTTGATATTGAGCATAACTCATTTGAATCTGAATCCCTGCTTGTTCTTTAATTTCTACAATTCCAATCTCTTTTACAGCTAAGGCGACACTACCAGCATAAGCGCGAATAAGCCCCCCAGCACCTAGCTTAATACCACCGAAATAACGGGTAACAACCACACAGACATTAGTTAAATTGTGATTTTCTAACACTCCTAGCATTGGTACTCCAGCAGTTCCGCTTGGTTCTCCATCGTCACTAGTTCGTTTAATTTCACTCCGCTCACCGATAATAAAAGCAGAACAGTTGTGGGTCGCTTTATAGTGTTCTTTCTTAATAGCAGTGATGAAGGCACGGGCTTCCTCCTCGCTATAGACACGCTTTGCATGGCAAATAAAGTGGGATTTTTTGATTTCTTCTTGGACTTGTCCGTCCTCTTTAATTGTTCTACATTCCATAATGTTATTGTACTAAAAATTAGGATAAAGTTCTAGATTTTACGAATAAAGAAGTATGAAAATAAACCCAAATTATCTAGGTCGACTTTTTACTGAAGATGAATTAAGTATGGAAGAACATCAGTTAGCAGTGAAACTTCCAAGTATGCGAAAAGAGAAGGGAAAACTAGTTTGTCAACGATGTGATAGTGTGATTCAAGAAGAATGGTTATTGCCCATTGATGCATACTACTGTCGAGAATGTCTGTTGATGAAGCGAGTTAGGAGTGATCAAGGTTTATATTATTTCCCTCAGGAAGAATTTCCAAAACAAGAGGTTCTTAAATGGCAGGGACAATTGACTCCATTTCAAGAGAAAGTATCAAAAGGATTACTTAAAGCTGTAGAAAGTCAGCAGCCAACTTTAGTTCATGCCGTGACTGGCGCTGGGAAAACAGAGATGATTTATGAAGTTGTGGCAAAAGTCATTAATGATGGTGGGGCAGTTTGTTTAGCGAGCCCCCGGATAGATGTTTGTTTGGAGTTATATAAACGACTACAAAATGATTTTGCCTGTAAAATTGCGTTGTTACACGGGGAATCTGAACCATATTTTCGGACACCTCTAGTTGTTGCAACGACTCACCAGTTATTAAAATTCTATCAAGCTTTTGATTTACTAATAGTTGATGAAGTTGATGCTTTTCCCTATGTTGACAACAAGATGCTTTACAAAGCTGTAAAGAATTGTGTAAAGGAAAACGGACTCAGCATTTTCCTTACAGCTACCTCTTCAGATGAATTGGATAAAAAGGTTCGCTTAGGAGAGTTGAAAAGGTTAAGTTTACCAAGGCGGTTTCATGGTAACCCCTTAATAATTCCCAAACCAGTCTGGCTATCTGAATTGGACAATTACTTAGACAAACATCGTCTACCACCCAAATTAAAAAGCTATATAGAAAAACAACGAAAATCAGGCTATCCATTACTCATTTTCGCTTCAGAGATTAAAAAAGGAGAGAAGTTAAAGGAAATCTTGCAGCTGCAGTTTCCAAATGAGAAAATAGGCTTCGTATCGTCTGTTACAGAAGATCGATTAGAACAAGTTCAAGCATTTAGAGATAGAGAATTAACCATCTTGATAAGTACAACAATATTGGAACGTGGAGTTACCTTTCCATGTGTAGACGTAATGGTTGTCGAAGCAAATCATCGCCTCTTTACAAAATCGAGTTTAATTCAAATTGGAGGACGAGTTGGACGCAGCATGGATAGACCAACTGGAGATTTAATTTTCTTTCATGATGGATTAAATCGTTCGATTAAGAATGCCATAAAAGAAATTAAGTTGATGAATAAGGAGGCGGGTTTATGACTTGCTTACTATGTGGACAACACTTGGAAAGTAATTTAACCTTTAGGAATCTTCTTTTTTTAAAAAAGGAGGCAGGTTCGCTCTGTTTTACGTGCTCCTCAAGTTTCGAAAAAATAGGAGAAGAACATTGTCCAACCTGCTATAAAGCAGGAGTGTCAACCTTATGTCAAGATTGTCAACTTTGGTGTAAAGAAGGGATTGACGTCAGTCATGAAGCGATTTTTACTTATAATCAAGCAATGAAGGATTACTTTAGCCGCTACAAGTTTGATGGAGATTATATTCTTAGAAAGATTTTTGCTTCAATTTTAAAAGATAAACTGCGAAAGTATAAAGAGTTTCAAATTCTTCTCATTCCCTTGAGTCCAGAGAGATTCTCTAAAAGGGGATTTAATCAGGTTGAGGGCTTAATAGAAACTACAGGTTTATCCTATCTGGATTTATTAGGAAAAAGTGAAGTGAAAGCAAGCTCTTCAAAAAATCGTTCAGAACGTTTAGCCACAGAACTCCCATTTTTTATTAAAAACGGCGTTACGATCCCAAAGAAAATTTTATTAATTGATGATATTTATACTACTGGAGCAACTGTTAACCGTGTTAAAAAACTGCTTGAAAGTGCAGGGGCAGAGGAGATTAGGACATTTTCCCTCGTAAGATGAGGAAAAAGATTGCAATAATTTTTTGAAAGCGTTATAATAAATATAGAAAAACAAATATGTTTAGAAAGAAGGTACTTATATGATTAAATATAGTATCCGTGGTGAAAACCTAGAAGTAACAGAAGCAATTCGTGATTATGTAGTTTCTAAACTCGAAAAGATCGAAAAATACTTCCAAGCAGATCAAGAACTAGATGCACGTGTAAATTTGAAAGTGTACCGTGAAAAGACTGCTAAGGTAGAAGTAACGATTCCACTTGGATCCATTACTCTTCGTGCAGAAGATGTTTCTCAAGATATGTATGGATCAATTGATTTGGTAACAGATAAGATTGAACGTCAAATTCGTAAAAATAAAACAAAAATTGAACGTAAGAACAGAAACAAAGTTTCTACTAGCCAATTATTTACAGATGCTTTAGTTGAAGATTCAGATGTTGCTCAAGCTAAAGTTGTTCGTTCAAAACAAATTGATTTAAAACCAATGGACCTCGAAGAAGCCCTTCTTCAAATGGACTTATTGGGTCATGACTTCTTCATTTACATCGATGTTGAAGACGAAACAACAAATGTAATTTATCGTCGTGAAGATGGAGATATCGGCCTTCTTGAAGTAAAAGAATCATAATCAATTGTTTGATTAGTCTAAAAAGGTGGTTTACACTAGTGTAAACCACCTTTTGTGTTGATGGATGTTAGACGCTAGTACAAGTGCTATTCCTTCTTTAAAGGTCGCTTTTTAAGTGCAAATATGGTATAATATTGCGCAAGAGGTTTGTAATGAAAAAAAATGAAATGAATCCCTTATTTGTTTACTTATTTGTTGGAATTGCCTTTATATTTATGACTGTAATGGTTGTTTTTCTTCAAAATACCCTAGTTACAATAGCATGCTTATTTTTCTTGATGCTGGCGTTTCTTTTGTTATTTTATTTTCAGAAGAAATCTTATCAAAAAACAGAAATTGAACAAATCCAGTACGTAAATCATCAAGCGGAAGATAGTTTAAGTTCGCTCTTAGAACAAATGCCGGTGGGAGTTGTCAAACTAAACATGGAAAATAGCGAGATTGAGTGGTTCAATCCCTATGCAGAGTTAATGCTGACAACGGAAGATGGAGAAATTGACCATTCTCAAGTTCAAGAAATTATAAAAACAGCCATATCTTCGCCTGGAATTTATGCCAATGTGGGAGAAAAACGTTATGCGGTACATCTAGATAGAAATTCTGGTGTGCTCTACTTTTTTGATGTTTCTGGAGAGTACGAAGCCACTGTAGAGTTGGTTACGAGTCGCCCTGTTATTGGTATTATCTCGGTAGATAACTATGATGATTTAGAGAATGAAACATCTGAATCTGATATCAGCCATATTAATAGTTTTGTTGCGAATTTTGTTGCAGAATTTACTGGAAAACATCAAATGTTCTCTCGTAGAGTGGCCATGGATCGTTTCTACTTGTTTACTGATTATACGGTTTTAGAACAATTGATGCAGGATAAATTTTCTGTAATTGATACCTTCCGTGAAGAAGCTAAAAAGAGAGAGTTGCCGTTAACTATGAGTATAGGTATATCATACGGTGATGGCGATCATGAGGGCATTGGTAAAGTTGCTTTATCAAACCTCAATCTTGCAGAAGTTCGTGGTGGAGACCAAGTTGTCGTAAAAGAGAATGATGAAACAAAGAATCCAATTTATTTTGGTGGTGGCTCTGCAGCTTCCATCAAGCGGACAAGAACACGTACTAGAGCGATGATGACGGCAATCTCTGAGAAATTGAAGAGTGTCGATTGTGTATTTGTTGTTGGTCATAAAAATTTAGACATGGATGCTTTGGGTTCTGCGGTTGGGATGCAATTGTTCTCTAGCAACGTCTTGGATGATAGTTATGTAGTCTACGACTCTGAGCAAATGTCTCCTGACATTCATCGAGCCATTCAATTTTTAGAGAATGAGGGAGTAACAAAACTCATCCCTCTAACTCAAGCTATAGAAATGGTCACTAATCGTTCGTTATTAGTGATGGTAGACCATTCTAAGACGGCCTTGACCTTGTCAAAAGAATTCTATGATTTGTTCACACAAACGATTGTTATTGACCATCATAGACGGGACCAGGATTTCCCAGACAATGCAGTCATCACCTATATCGAGAGTGGAGCAAGTAGCGCGAGTGAGCTTGTAACAGAGTTAATCCAATTCCAAAACTCTAAGAAATCACGATTGAGTCGTATTCAAGCAAGTGTTCTGATGGGCGGTATGATGCTAGATACCAAGAATTTCACCTCTCGTGTGACTAGCCGAACATTTGACGTAGCGAGCTATCTAAGAACACGTGGAAGTGATAGTGTTGTAATTCAGGAACTTGCGGCGACTGACTTTGAAGAGTATCGATTGGTGAATGAACTCATCTTACAAGGACAGGCTGTACAACCTTCTATTCTTGTCGCTCAGGCCAAGGATACTAAGGAATATGATACTGTAGTGATTAGTAAAGCAGCCGATACGATGCTGGCCATGTCAGGTATTGAAGCTAGTTTTGTCATTGCAAAAAACCGCCAAGGGGATATTTCCATTTCTGCACGAAGTCGTAGTAAGATTAATGTGCAACGAATTATGGAAGAATTGGGTGGCGGAGGCCACTTCAACCTGGCAGCTGCTCGACTTACAGATATGAGTCTGCAAGAAGCAGGTGATAAATTGAAAACCATTATTTCTAATGAACTTAGTGAAAAGGAGACAGAGGAATGAAAGTAATCTTTTTAGCAGATGTAAAAGGAAAAGGAAAAAAAGGCGAAATCAAGGAAGTTCCAACAGGTTATGCACAAAACTTTTTGATTAAGAAAAATCTTGCTAAAGAAGCGACTTCTCAAGCAATTGGCGAGTTGCGTGGTAAGCAAAAATCTGAAGAAAAAGCACATGCTCAACTTCTTGCAGAAGCACAAGAAATTAAGGCGAAACTTGAAGCAGAAGAAACAATTGTTGAGTTTGTTGAAAAAGTTGGTCCAGATGGAAGAACTTTTGGTTCAATTACTAGCAAGAAAATTGCGGAAGAGCTTCAAAAACAATTTGGAATTAAAATTGATAAACGCCATATTCAAGTCCAAACTCCAATTCGTGCAGTTGGCTTGATTGATGTTCCTGTAAAAATTTATCAGGATGTAACTGGCGTCATCAATCTTCGTGTAAAAGAAGGCTAGTTTAGATTTGAGTAATTATGTTGTAAAAGGAAGGGAAATCTGATGGCAGAAGTAGAGGAACTACGAGTTCAGCCCCAGGATATCTTGGCAGAACAATCAGTATTGGGAGCTATATTTATCGATGAGAGTAAACTCGTGTTTGTTCGAGAATATATTGACTCTCGAGACTTCTTTAAGTATGCTCACCGTTTGATTTTTCAGGCCATGGTTGATTTGTCAGATCGTGGCGAAGCCATTGATGCAACAACTGTTCGCACGATTTTAGACAATCAAGGTGATTTGCAAAATATTGGTGGGCTATCCTACCTTGTTGAAATTATCAACTCTGTACCGACTTCTGCTAATGCTGAGTACTATGCAAAGATTGTAGCAGAGAAAGCCATGCTTCGTCGCTTGATTGCCAAATTGACAGAATCAGTCAATCAAGCTTATGAAGCCTCTAGTCCAGTAGATGAAATCATTGCGCGTGCAGAAAAAGGCTTGATTGATGTCAGCGAGAATGCTAATCGTAGTGGGTTTAGAAATATTCGAGATATTCTAAACCTTAATTTTGGAAACCTAGAGGCTCGTTCACAACAAACTTCTGATATTACAGGGATTGCTACTGGTTATCAAGATTTGGATCATATGACAACTGGGTTGCATGAGGAGGAGTTGATTATTCTTGCTGCTCGTCCTGCGGTTGGTAAGACTGCCTTTGCCTTGAATATTGCTCAAAACATTGGAACTAAGCTAGACAAGACTGTTGCAATTTTCTCTCTCGAGATGGGTGCTGAGAGTCTGGTCGACCGTATGTTGGCTGCCGAAGGGCTAGTAGAGTCTCACTCGATTCGTACAGGGCAACTCAGTGAGGAAGAATGGCGTAAGTACACCATTGCTCAAGGGAATCTTGCTAAAGCAAGCATCTATATTGATGACACACCCGGAATCCGGATTACTGAAATTCGGTCACGCGCCAGAAAATTGTCTCAGGAAACAGGCAATCTTGGATTAATCTTGATTGACTACCTGCAGCTAATCACAGGAACAGGCAGAGAAAACCGTCAACAAGAGGTGTCAGAGATTTCACGTCAGTTGAAGATTTTGGCCAAGGAATTGAAGGTTCCCGTTATCGCGCTGAGTCAGTTGTCGCGTAGTGTTGAACAACGTCAAGATAAAAGACCGGTATTATCAGATATTCGTGAGTCTGGATCTATCGAGCAGGATGCGGATATCGTAGCCTTTCTTTATCGTGACGACTATTATGAGCGTGGTGGCGAAGAAGAGGAAGGTCTTCCTAATAACAAAGTAGAAGTTATTATCGAGAAAAACCGTAGCGGTGCACGTGGAACGGTAGAATTGATTTTCCAAAAAGAGTATAATAAGTTTTCAAGCATTTCGAAGAGAGAGGAACAAAGATGACAGATGCATTTACAGATGTAGCCAAGATGAAAAAAATCAAAGAGGAAATCAAGGCACATGAAGGACAAGTCGTGGAAATGACCTTAGAAAATGGTCGTAAACGCCAAAAAAATCGCTTAGGAAGACTCATTGAAGTTTATCCATCGCTCTTTATCGTTGAATTTGGAAATGTTGAAGGAGACAAACAAGCAAATGTCTATGTTGAATCGTTCACCTATTCAGATATTTTAACGGAAAAGAATTTGATTCACTATTTGGATTAAGGTTGAAAGTGAGAGTATTCTCACTTTTTTCTTTTTCTTTCGAATGATATAAATGAGGTTAACCTCAAAAATTTATCTATTCGAAGGAGAATGAATGACATATAGTAAAAAGGGAACTTTTCTAAAGAGAACGACGGTGGGTACAGCATCATTATTGCTAGCAGGTGCTTTTTTGTTTGGTGGAGGAGCTGTTCATGCCAATCAGGTAAACAATGGCTCAAAGGCACGTGGAGATGATTATCCCTATTATTATAAAAATGGAAATCAAAATATTGATAAATGGCGCCTATACTCAAGACAGTGCACATCTTTTGCAGCTTTTCGATTAAGTAGTGTTAATGGATTTGAACTACCAGCTGCTTATGGGCATGCGAAAGAATGGGGCTATCGAGCTCAAAAAGAAGGATATCGTGTAGATCAGAGACCAGCGATTGGGGCTATTGCTTGGAGCACGAGGGGAACGCATGGTCATGTAGCTTGGGTTTCTAACGTGATTGGAGACATGATTGAAATCGAGGAGTACAATTACGACTATACAGAAACGTATCATCGTAGGACAGTAAAAGCAAGTTCTATGACTGGATTCATTCATTTTAAAGATGTAGGGAATGCTAGTGTAGGAAATTATCAATCTGTACTAGCCTCTAGTGGAACACATTATTTTACAGAAAAAGCAGCTATTATGAATCAGCCATCATTAACATCTACTATCATCGACTACTACGAACCTGGAATGAGTGTTCATTATGATCAAACTCTTGAAAAGGATGGTTATAGATGGATTAGTTATATGTCACGAAGTGGGAATAGACGTTATATCCCGTTAATTAAAACGGCAACCTCTAAGAATGGATGGGAAAAACAGGGGACAATCTGGTACTACTATGAAAATGACAAAGTGGCTCTTGGTTGGAAAAAAATAGACGGAAGTTGGTACTATTTCCAAACAAGTGGTGCCATGAGAACAGGATGGCTAAAAGACGGATCTAAGTGGTACTACTTGAAATCATCTGGAGAAATGCAGACGGGATGGTTAAAGGATAAGGGCATTTGGTATTACCTCGAAAGCTCAGGTGCTATGAAGTCTAGTCAGTGGTTCCAGGTTTCAGGGAAATATTATTACGTAAACGCATCTGGAGAATTGGCAGTAGATACGACAATAGATGGTTTCCAAGTCGACAGTAACGGTGCGCGAGTAGAAAAATCAACTCAATAAGCCTTCTCCTATAATCTAACTCTTAGCAATGGTATTTTTCCCTGCTTTCCTTTATAATGGGTGTATGGACAAGAAAAAATTATTATTAATTGACGGTTCTTCAGTTGCTTTCCGAGCATTCTTTGCGCTTTACCAGCAACTGGATCGTTTTAAAAATGACAATGGACTTCATACCAATGCAATCTACGGTTTTCACCTGATGCTAAATCATCTGTTGGAGCGTATTCAACCGAGTCATATCTTGGTTGCTTTTGATGCGGGGAAGACGACTTTCCGTACAGAGATGTATGCAGATTATAAGGGTGGTCGTGCCAAGACTCCGGATGAGTTTCGGGAACAATTTCCCTTTATTCGTGAGTTGCTAGACCATCTAGGAATTTGTCATTATGAGTTGGCCCAGTATGAAGCAGATGATATCATTGGTACCCTGGGTCGCTTGGCTGAAAAGGAATCTTTTGATGTAACTATCGTCAGTGGAGACAAGGATTTAATTCAGTTGACGGATGAGCATACGGTGGTTGAGATTTCCAAGAAAGGTGTAGCTGAGTTTGAGGCATTTACACCGGATTATCTCATGGAAAAGATGGGCATCACACCAGTTCAATTTATCGATCTTAAGGCTCTCATGGGAGATAAGTCGGATAATATCCCTGGCGTAACTAAGATTGGTGAAAAGACAGGTATTAAGCTTTTGCTTGAACATGGCTCACTTGAAGGGATTTATGAAAATATCGATAGTATGAAGGCTTCTAAGATGAAGGAAAATCTTGTCAATGACAAGGAACAAGCCTTCCTATCTAAAACACTAGCAACTATCGATACGAAAGCACCAATTGAGATTGGACTGGATGATTTGGTTTATAGCGGTCCAGATGTGGAAAACCTTGGTAAATTCTACGATGAGATGGGCTTTAAGCAGCTCAAACAAGCCTTGAATGCTTCTCAGACCAATCAAACTGAAGCATTGAACTTTACTATGGTTGATAAAGTGAGTAAAGATATGCTGAGTGAAGACTCCATCTTCCACTTTGAACTCTTTGGAGAAAACTACCATACAGATGACTTGATTGGTTTTGCCTGGTCATGCGGAGACAAGCTCTATGCTACAGGTAAGCTGGAACTTCTGCAGGATCCGATTCTTAAGGATTTTCTAGAAAAAACACCTCTGAAAGTATATGACTTTAAGAAAGCTAAAGTTCTCTTAAATCGTTTTGGTTTGGACTTGCAGGCTCCTGCTTTTGACAGTCGCTTGGCCAAATACCTTCTCTCTACTGTAGAGAATAATGAAATTTCAACCATTGCTAGTCTCTATGGTCAAACTTACCTAGTCGATGATGAAACTTTCTACGGCAAGGGTGTCAAGAAAGCTATCCCTGAGCGAGAGAAATTCTTGGAACACTTAGCTCGTAAGGTTGCTGTATTGGTTGAGACAGAGCCTGTTCTACTTGACAAGTTAAGTGAAAACGGTCAATTAGACCTCCTCTATGAGATGGAGCAACCTCTGGCCCTTGTTCTAGCTAAGATGGAAATCGCTGGGATCAAGGTCAAAAAAGAAACCTTGCTTGAGATGCAAGCTGAAAATGAGCTCGTCATCGAAAAGTTGACGCAAGAGATTTATGAACTAGCTGGTGAGGAATTTAATATCAACTCGCCTAAACAGCTTGGTGAATTGCTTTTTGAAAAGCTAGGTCTCCCACTCGAATACACCAAGAAAACTAAGACCGGTTACTCGACAGCAGTAGATGTCTTGGAACGTCTAGCTCCTATTGCCCCAATCGTTAAGAAAATTCTCGATTACCGTCAGATTGCTAAGATTCAATCCACTTATGTAATCGGTCTACAGGACTGGATTTTAGCGGATGGCAAGATTCACACGCGCTATGTACAGGATTTGACTCAGACCGGTCGTCTGTCTAGTGTGGATCCAAACTTGCAAAATATCCCTGTTCGATTGGAACAAGGTCGTCTTATTCGTAAGGCTTTTGTGCCAGAGTGGGAGGATAGTGTCCTTCTCAGCTCGGACTACTCACAGATTGAATTGCGCGTTTTGGCGCATATCTCTAAGGATGAACACTTAATTAAGGCCTTCCAAGAAGGAGCGGATATCCATACCTCGACAGCCATGCGTGTCTTTGGGATTGAACGTCCTGAGGATGTGACTCCGAATGACCGTCGCAATGCCAAGGCTGTCAACTTTGGAGTGGTCTACGGAATTTCAGACTTTGGTTTATCCAATAACCTAGGTATCAGCCGTAAAGAAGCGAAGGCCTATATCGATACTTACTTTGAACGCTTCCCTGGTATCAAAAACTACATGGATGAAGTGGTTCGTGAGGCGCGTGATAAGGGTTATGTAGAGACTCTCTTCAAACGTCGTCGTGAGTTGCCAGATATCAATTCGCGTAACTTTAACATTCGTGGTTTTGCAGAGCGTACAGCTATCAACTCACCTATCCAAGGATCGGCTGCAGATATTCTCAAAATCGCTATGATTCAGCTAGATAAAGCCTTGGTAGCAGGTCGTTATCAAACTAAGATGCTGTTACAAGTACACGATGAAATTGTTCTTGAAGTGCCTAAGTCAGAATTAGCTGCTATTAAAAAACTCGTCAAACAAACCATGGAAGAAGCTATTCAACTGAGTGTTCCATTGATTGCTGATGAGAATGAAGGCGTGACTTGGTATGAAGCCAAGTAAAAAATGAATTAGCAGACAAAAAGAAATCCCCTTTGAATAGTATTGTTCAAGGGGATTTTTGTTTAGAAAATTTTGCAAGCAAAGATAAAAGTGATGTTATCTAGCTGGTAGTAGCATTATTTAATGTCTTTCTTTTGTTCTTTTTTAGCAAGTATTGGTAGAATAACACCTAATCCAATCAGAATAATTGGAGTCAAGATGTTTGTAAGTAGAGAGAATTGCCAAGCAGTTGGATTCTCAGCATAGTTAATTTTTGGAACCATACCAAGGATACAAGCAAAGGCAGTAAAGAGGAAGCACCAAGTACCGATAATAAAGCCAAGCTTAGGATTGTTCACAAACTTGTATTCGGCATTTTTGTATGTTTTCCAAGCGCGATTAAGCATCATGTAGGCAAGGAATACCCAGAGATAACGCATCGGCATCACGATAGAATTAAGGTTGGTCATCCATTTTACAAGTCCGTCAATTTCCTGGATACCAAAAATTGGAAGGATGATGATGAGGCTGACGAGGACGCCTGTAAGGAGGTAGCCGTTAATGAGGACGCCTTTTTTAGTACGTTTGCGAAGCCAACTTGGGATAAAGTTTTCATCTGCGTTATTGAGAAGGATTTGTAATGGTGCGTCAATGGAGAAGGCAAGTGCTGCGATTTGTCCGACCATGTTTGTAAGAGCATAGATCACAACAAATAGGTTTCCAACGCCCCAATAATTTCCTAACATTTGGAAGGCTTGATAAGCACCATTACGCATGAGGTCTTCAGGGATGTTATTGCCATCAAATAGCATTCCCATGGCAACTGAACCGAGGATAGCAGAGAGCCCCACCATGATGGCCATGACAATCATACCTTTTGGAAATTCTTTTGCAGGGTTGCGAGTTTGATTGACATATGGGGAAATTTTTTCACAACCACCAACTGCAAAGACTAGTAGTGAGATCGTTGTAAAATAAGAAAAATCAAAATTTGGAATGTAGGTGCTCAGTTGATCCATGTGCGGTGTCGCAAACTGGATGTCTGGTTTAATGAAAGGCAGACCGACAGCCAAAAGCACAAAGAGTAAAGACATAATCAACATAGCACTTCCCGCTAAGCTACCAATAACTTTTAGAGTTGCCAATCCCTTTGTAGAAAGGTAGAGGAAAAGTCCAAAGATTAGTAAACTGAGAATAACAATCCAGTGGAAGTCAATTTGTTTAAGAAATTGTCCGTTACCTTGTAAGGCCCATCCAAGTGGAATTAGAATTCCTTGAGGTTTTTGTGCCAGATAAGGGATATGCACTACCCAGTAGGTCCAAGCTGCAAAGTAGGCGAGGCGTTTTGTTGATGTTTTTTCAACCCAGTCACTAACACCACTTCCGCTCTCCTTAAAGGTAGAACCTAGTTGTCCGACGATGAGGGAGTATGGAATAAAGTAGAGTGCGAGGATCAAAATCCAAGATACGACGACTGAAATTCCCTGTTGAGAATAGTTGTTGACGACGTTTCCTAGCCCCCAAACCATGTTGAAGGCAATCAGAGAAACCATCAGCCAATTAAGTTGGTGTTGATCTTTTTTCATAATGTCTCCTTTTCTATTAATTTCAGTATATCATGTTTTTTTGAAAGCGCATAACAAAATTCGAAATTTCCTATAAAAAAGTAGAGGACAGCTAACAAATAGGAGCTAGAACTCCTTCGTTGAGAATAAGTTATCCACAATTTGTGGAAAAGTCAATACCTACAGATTCGAAATATTTTAATAGTTTTGGTTCGGGAGAAATAGAAGAAATTTAGGAGTAACATCAGATAAAAAAACCAGTATAATGCTTGATGTAGCACAGTTTGTTGGCTGTTTTTTTATTCTAAATCATAGAGAATGGAATTGGAATGATGTCTTGGAAATGCTTGAAAATATTTTCCGAAGAAAAGTTGAAGGTTATTCATAGCCTGTGGATAACTTTATATGGATAAGAAAAACCCTTTGTGTCTGACAAAGGGGTTAAGTCTATTGATGATTTGGTAACCAGCTGAGTGTAAAGTCGAGAGATTGGGCGTTTAGCAAATCCTGGTGATCAATACTCTGAACTTCTTTTTCATCCAGTCGGCAGTCTTTTACAAAATGGAAGTGTTCATGATTTTGTTGCGTACGAATATCCAACCACTTGTTTTTTTCTAGCAGATAGATACGAAGGTGGTCAAAGAGTGGAATTCCAAGGTCATAGCTTGCTTTTCCTGGGCAAGTTGGATAAAGCCCGATAGCAGACCAGACATACCAAGCAGAGAGGCTCCCGTTATCCTCATCACCTGGATAGGCATCCCAGCCAGCTCGAAAGGATTTTTGACGGAGAGTCTTGATTAAGAGACTGGTGTACTGAGGATAATTACTGTAACGGAATAGATAAGGGATGTGGAAGCTTGGTTGGTTTGAAATGGCTAGTTGACCAAATGGCGCTGTTGCCATTTCGCTCATCTCATGGATTTCATAGCCATAACCTGTCGTTTCAAAGAGAGGTAAACTTTGGCAAGCTTTTAAGAGATAGTCGCTAAAGGCTTCTTTTCCACCCATGAGTTGACTAAGCCCAGTAATATCATGTAAGACGCCTAGGCTGGCCTGAATGGCTGAACACTCAGCGTAATCACGGCCCCAACTATAAGGAGAAAAGTCAGGACGGAAGTTACCATTTACATCACGCGCCCTCATGTAGCCTGTTTCAGAGTCAAATAGATTCTGATAGTTTTTAGCATATTGAGCATAGGTTTGGGCTAGTTTTTCTTGACCTAATTTTGCTGCGCAGCTAGAGATGCAAAAATCGCTGTAAGCATAGTCCAGTGTGTGACTGACACTTTCATGGAAGTCTGTGGATAGGTAGCCAAGTTCTTGGTATTGAGCCAGACCGTGTCGTCCGTTGACAGCTTTTGGATCTGCCTTTGTCGCAGTTTCAATCATGGCTTTGAGAAATTCTTCTTCAAGATCAGGTGCCATGTCTTTACAAGCACTATCTGCAATAAGACCATCAATCAGGGTTCCAGGCATCATTCCCCTTTCGTCAGGGGCAAGCCACTTAGGCAGATATCCAGTATCACGATAGCTATTGAGGAAGCCCTCAAGAAATTGGCGATAGTATTCCGGAATAATTAAGGCAAAAAGTGGGAATGAAGCACGGAAGGTATCCCAAAAGCCATTGTTGGTATAGAGTAGACCAGGCTTGATAGTTCCTGCAGCTAGATCCATATGGATGTTTTCACCTTGCTTATTTACCTCATAAAAGGTTTGCGGGAAGAGGAAAAGTCTGTAGAGGCAGTGGTCAAAAAATGTTCTGTCTACTGGCCCAGTTTCCACAACATCAAAGCGACCTAGGAGGTCTTCCCAACTCACTTTAGCGTTTGTTTTCGTTTCTTCAAAATCCTGTTTAGGAAGATTAAAGAGGGTCTGTTCTTTAGAAATAAAGGAAGTTGCTAGTTGAACCTGAGCTTCTGCTCCAGCCAAGTCAATTCGCCAGTCCTGTCCCTCTTGCTTGATAGATAAGATTTCTACTGAAAATGTGATGGCAGTGAACATGACTAGGGGACTCTTATTTGTTTCTGTTAGTCCACTTTGTTCAAGGCTTAGAGTACGTTCATCCACTTGTTTCACTGTTAAATCATCAACCGCATGCAGATAGAGTGAGAGGTTCTTGCCTTGTGTTTGTCTTAGTTGAATAGAAGCTCCATAGCAAGTAGGACTTAGCTGCGTTTCAATCTGGAAACGCTCTGAAAAAATCTTGAGATAATAGGGATTGAAAATGGCACGCTCCAAGTTATAGGAAGACTGACGATGGAAGAGCGAGTCGCCGCTGATTTCTCCTGTTACTGGTGTCAACAAGAGCCAAGAATAGTCGCCAATCCAAGGGCTAGGCTGGTGGGTTAGTCGAATCCCCTGAAAGATAGGAAGATGGGGATCAAAGAACCAAGATCCTTCCTGGTCACTAGTTTGGGGGACAAAGTAATTCATGCCGAATGGCACTCCGGTGTAGGGTAGTGTATTGCCTCGTGAAAATGCATGTTTACTAGCTGTTCCAAAACGCGTATCAATGGTTTCAAGTATAGGTTGCATAGTGATTTCCTTCTGTAGGACTTTTGTATTCAGTATAACACAAAAATAAAGAAAGACATCTAAAAGTTGAAATAGTGTATAAATATATATTTAAAATTTACAAATATGAACTTTTTTGCTAGAATGAGGGTAAGAAAGGAGATTATTATGAGTAATATTGATGAACACTCTACTAATGAAGAACTAGTAGAAAAAGAGGAGTTGCAATCTACGGAAGTAACAGAAGAGGATGTGAAAGAAGAAACACCTTCTTCAGAGACAGTAGAACCTACTGTTGAGAAAGAAGAAGCCTCATCTTCTACGGAAGCTCCAAAGCCTGCGACAGAGGAGCCATCTAAAGAAGCGGTTGCTACACCTACAGCAGCTAAAGGCTTTGATGTCAATGAACTTGTTGAAAAAGCAAAAGATTTGTTTCAAAAGAGAAAGATTGCGGTTATCGGTGGTCTTGCAGCAGTTGCTGTGCTGGTTGTTGCACTTGTTGGTTTTAAAGTATACGACTCTCAACCAAAGAGCTTGTTAGATGTTGTTCAGGTACAATTTTCAGGATACGATGAATCTGGAACATTGACTTACAATAGTGATGATGTTACAGCTAAGCTTCAAGAAATAGCTTATAAAAAAGCTGGATTTAGCTCCAAACAAGCAGAAGGACTGGCACAAAAAGACCCAGTTACTTTTTCAGAAGTTACCAGAGATCCAAAACTAGCGTCAAAATATAGTAAGGCAGATGCTTTGATTAGAAGTGTCCAATTTAGCTTTGATAAAACAAGTGACCTAAAAAATGGAGATGAGGTTACTTTTAGTGTCACAACTACTTCTAAGAGCGCACCAGTTAAGGCTGAAAAGAAAACCTTCAAAGTTGAAAATCTTAAAGAATATGAAAAAGTTTCAGCTTCTGATTTGTTGACTGAAACACCTGTAACATTCGCTGGACTTAACGGCTATGGTACTGTTTCAATCGCTAAAAATTCTAAGAATGAAACTTACTTCGATTTTGAAAATGGTGAACGTCCAAAGAATTTGAAAAACGGCGATAAAGTTACTTTGAAAGTGAATGATGCTTATATCAATTCTTTGAAATCATCTGGGAAAATGGTAGATTCTAAGACTGTTGAAGTGACAGTTGAAGGTCTAAAAGACTTGAAAGACGTGAAGAACTTTGCTGATTTGTTGAAGAAGAATGAAGACTACAGCAAGTCAGAACACAAGAATGATTCATATACCACTTATAACTTAGAGTCACAAGGAAGCTACTTGAAAGTTATTCCTGGCGAAGACAAAAATTCAAGTGCGAAAATCTCCTTAATCACTGTCTACAAAGTAACAAAGACAAGCTCTGGATTTTCAAACTCAACAACTGTCCGCTACAAATACTTCGGTTATGATGCCTTCCTATTGAAGGACGGAAACTTGGATCTCAATACGGCTTCAAAAGTATCTGATGGTTGGGGTACTGAAGACTATGAAGGTCTGAAATCAGAATTGTTAACGAACGGATATAAAGAATTCGATAATAAAAAAGACAATAAGAAAAGTGAATAAAAAGTTGGGCTTGCCCAACTTTTTTTCATAAGTTTGTTTCAAAACGACTTTAGTTTGTGTATATCTTTTAGACCTATTTTTTCTTATACTGAAAATGAAAATTTGTTTGAAAGAGGCAAAACAGTTTATGGTTTATTCAAAAGAAATTGTTAGAGAGTGGCTAGATGAGGTAGCAGAGCGTGCTAAAGATCATCCTGAATGGGTAGATATTTTTGAACGTTGCTATACAGACACTTTAGATAATACAGTTGAAATCTTAGACGACGGCTCAACTTTTGTATTGACTGGAGATATCCCAGCTATGTGGCTCCGTGACTCAACTGCTCAGCTTAGACCTTATCTTCATGTGGCTAAAAGAGACCCTCGTTTGCGTCAGACCATTGCTGGTTTGGTCAAACGACAGATGACCTTGATTCTCAAAGATCCTTATGCCAACTCTTTCAATATTGAGGAGAACTGGAAGGGGCATCACGAGACTGATCACACCGATTTGAATGGCTGGATTTGGGAGCGCAAGTATGAAGTTGATTCGCTTTGCTATCCCTTGCAGTTGGCTTACCTCCTTTGGAAGGAAACTGGTGAGACTGGCCAATTTGATGAAACCTTTGTCACTGTGACTAAGGAAATTCTTCATTTATGGACGGTTGAACAAGATCACAATAACTCACCATATCGATTCGTTCGGGATACAGACCGTAAAGAAGATACCTTGGTCAATAACGGCTTTGGGCCAGATTTCGCTGTGACAGGGATGACCTGGTCAGCCTTTCGTCCAAGTGATGACTGCTGTCAGTATAGCTACTTGATTCCTTCAAATATGTTTGCAGTGGTTGTCTTGGGCTATGTTCAAGAAATCTTTGCAGAATTAAATCTAGCTGATGGCGAAAGTATTATTGCTGATGCCAAACGACTCCAAGCTGAGATTCAAGAAGGAATTGAAAACTACGCCTACACCACAAACAGCAAGGGCGAGAAAATCTATGCCTTTGAGGTAGACGGTCTAGGAAATGCTAGTATCATGGATGATCCGAACGTGCCAAGTTTGTTAGCGGCTCCATATCTTGGTTACTGTGATGTCAATGATGAAGTGTATCAAGCCACTCGTCGCACTATCCTGAGCCCTGAAAATCCATACTTCTACCAAGGAGAGTACGCAAGTGGACTTGGAAGTTCTCATACTTTCTACCGCTATATCTGGCCGATTGCCCTTTCTATCCAAGGATTGACAACGACGGATAAGGCAGAGAAGAAACATTTGCTAGATCAATTGGTTGCCTGCGATGGTGGAACAGGTGTCATGCACGAAAGTTTCCACGTAGATGATCCGACTCTCTACTCACGCGAATGGTTCTCATGGGCCAACATGATGTTCTGCGAATTAGTCTTGGATTACCTAGATATTCGCTAATGAGCTTTTGCTCGACAGATTCTTGTACAGAATCACAAATATATTTTTAAATTTAAGTTAGAATGAGGTTTTACTCATGGAAAATGTTGTTGTACATATTATTTCTCACAGCCACTGGGATCGTGAGTGGTATCTACCTTTTGAAAGCCACCGCATGCAATTGGTGGAACTGTTTGACAATCTGTTTGATCTTTTTGAAAATGATCCTGAGTTCAAAAGTTTCCACTTGGATGGCCAAACCATTGTCCTTGATGACTATTTAGAAATTCGCCCTGAAAACCGTGACAAGGTGCAACGTTATATTGACGAGGGCAAGCTCAAGATTGGTCCCTTCTATATCTTGCAGGATGATTACCTGATCTCCAGTGAAGCCAATGTCCGCAATACTTTGATTGGACAGGCTGAATGCGCTAAATGGGGCAAATCTACTCAGATTGGTTATTTCCCAGATACCTTTGGAAATATGGGGCAAGCTCCTCAAATCCTTCAAAAATCAGGCATTCACGTAGCAGCCTTTGGTCGTGGAGTCAAACCAATCGGATTTGACAACCAAGTCCTCGAAGATGAGCAGTTTACCTCTCAATTTTCTGAAATGTACTGGCAAGGGGCGGATGGTAGTCGCGTACTGGGTATTCTCTTTGCCAACTGGTACAGTAACGGGAACGAAATTCCAGTGGATAAAGATGAAGCTTTGGCTTTCTGGAAACAAAAATTGGCAGATGTTCGCGACTATGCCTCAACCAACCAATGGTTGATGATGAACGGTTGCGACCACCAACCAGTTCAACGAAACTTGAGTGAAGCCATTCGTGTAGCCAATGACCTTTTCCCTGACGTGACCTTTGTTCACAGCTCTTTTGATGAATACGTTCAAGCAGTGGAAAGTGCACTTCCTGAACACCTGTCAACTGTTACAGGTGAGTTGACTAGCCAGGAAACGGATGGTTGGTACACCCTTGCCAATACCTCATCTTCACGTATTTATCTCAAACAAGCTTTCCAAGAAAACAGCAACTTGCTCGAGCAAGTAGTGGAACCATTGACCATCATCACGGGTGGACACAATCACAAGGATCAATTGACCTATGCTTGGAAAGTGCTCTTGCAAAATGCGCCCCACGATAGTATCTGTGGCTGTAGTATTGACGAAGTTCACCGTGAAATGGAAACTCGCTTTGCCAAGGTCAACCAAGTTGGGAACTTTGTCAAAACAAACCTTCTCAATGAATGGAAACACAAAATAGCAACTCAGGAAGC
>CAUUTJ010000010.1:0-32683 GCA_963548045.1 uncultured Streptococcus sp. | reverse complement strand
TCTTCGGATTTATCCCAGTTGTAGGTTTGCAAGGTTCAGTTCTTCCAGCCTTCATTATCGGGGTTGTCGGAGCTAAATTTGAAAAAGCTGTTCGTAAAGTTGTTCCAGATGTACTTGACCTCTTGGTAACACCGTTCGTAACACTCCTTGTAATGTCAATCCTTGGATTGTTTGTTATCGGACCAGTCTTCCACGTTGTTGAAAACTACATTCTCATTGGAACAAAAGCTATTCTTAACTTGCCATTCGGACTTGGTGGTTTCTTGATTGGTGGAGTTCACCAATTAATCGTCGTATCAGGTGTTCACCACATCTTCAACTTGCTTGAAGTTCAATTGCTTGCTGCTGACCATGCTAACCCATTCAACGCTATCATTACTGCAGCTATGACTGCTCAAGGTGCTGCAACAGTAGCCGTTGGTGTGAAAACTAAAAATCCTAAACTTAAAACACTTGCTTTCCCAGCTGCTCTTTCTGCCTTCCTAGGTATTACTGAGCCTGCTATCTTCGGGGTTAACTTGCGTTTCCGTAAACCATTCTTCCTTTCATTGATTGCTGGTGCAATCGGTGGTGGATTGGCATCTATCCTTGGACTTGCTGGTACTGGTAATGGTATCACAATCATCCCTGGTACAATGCTTTACATTGGTAACGGACAACTTCTACAATACCTTCTTATGGTAGCTGTATCATTTGTACTTGGTTTTGCTCTTACTTACATGTTTGGTTATGAAGATGAAGTAGAAGAAGCTGCAGGTGCTATTACTGAAGCTGAAACAGATCGTTTGACTGAAGAAGCAGTAACTGGTGCTGTTGTTGCACCGAGCGAAGGTGTTATTCAAACACCAATCGTTGGTGATGTCGTTGCTCTTTCAAATGTGAATGATCCAGTATTCTCAAGTGGAGCTATGGGACAAGGTATCGCTGTAAAACCAAGTGAAGATGTCGTTTACGCACCAGCCGATGCCGAAGTGACAATTGTCTTCCCAACAGGGCATGCTTACGGTCTTAGAACAGCTAACGGAGCTGAAATCTTGATCCACGTTGGTATCGACACTGTTTCAATGAACGGTGAAGGATTTAACCATAAAGTTGCCCAAGGTGACAAGGTTAAAGCTGGAGATGTTCTTGGAACATTTGACTCAGCTAAGATTGCTGCTGCAGGACTTGATAACACTACTATGGTTATCGTGACAAACACTGCAGACTTTGCTTCAGTAAATCCAGTTGCTTCTGGATCAGTTGCTAAGGGAGATGCAATCATCGAAGTTAAAGCTTAATACTCTTCGAAAATCAAATTCAAACTGCGTCATACTCGCTTTGCCGTACTTAAGTACTGTCTACAGCTCGATTCCTAGTTTGTTCTTTGATTTTCATTGAGTTTACTACTGTCGAATTAATAAATCAAAAAAACGAACAAATGTTATGTTTGTTCGTTTTTGATTGAATCGTAAAATTTACAGAGGAAAAACTAAAATATTGAGCAACTTTCCTCCTGGAAATATGCTATAATAGAGAAAACAATTACAAGAGGTTTATCATGACAAAACTATACGGAAGCTTGGAAGCGGGCGGTACAAAATTTGTCTGTGCTGTCGGTGATGAAAACTTTAATATTGTAGAAAAAACACAATTTCCAACAACAACTCCTATCGAGACAATCGATAAAACTATCGAGTTCTTTTCAAAATTTGAGAATCTTGCAGGACTTGCCATTGGTTCATTTGGTCCTATTGATATCGATAAAAACTCAAAAACTTACGGATTTATCACAACAACTCCAAAACCTAACTGGGCAAATGTCGACTTGCTTGGTGCCCTTCGTCGCGCTTTAAACGTGCCAATGTACTTCACGACGGACGTAAACAGTTCTGCATACGGTGAAGTGGTTGCTCGTAATAATGCCGGCGGTCGTATCGAAAACTTGGTTTATTACACAATCGGTACAGGTATCGGTGCAGGTGTTATCCAACGTGGCGAGTTTATTGGCGGTGTTGGTCACCCTGAGATGGGTCATTATTATGTGGCTAGACACCCAATGGATATTGAAAAAGAATTTAAAGGTGTTTGTCCTTTCCATAATGGATGTTTGGAAGGTTATGCAGCTGGTCCAAGTTTGGAAGCTCGTACAGGTGTTCGTGGTGAAAACATTGAACTGAACAACTCTGTCTGGGATGTTCAAGCCTACTATATCGCTCAAGCTGCAGTTAATGCAACTGTAACTTTCCGTCCAGATGTTATCGTATTTGGTGGTGGGGTTATGGCCCAACAACACATGCTTGATCGTGTACGTGAGAAGTTCACAGCTCTTCTCAATGGTTACCTACCAGTTCCAGATGTGCGTGACTATATCGTAACACCAGCTGTTGCTGGTAATGGTTCAGCGACACTTGGAAACTTCGTTCTTGCTAAGAGTGTAGCTAAATAAACATGAAAAAGGAGGTCGGGATTTATCCCGGCCTCTTTCTTTAGTCTTTTTCTATTTTGGTTTCCTGATGGAATATATTTTGCCAAGTTTCGTGTCTGCGCCAGATACTTGTGTGAATAGTATCACCTATCTGATAGCGGATGAGTTTTGTCTTCTGACTAATGGATGTTAAATGAAGTTCCTTGATAGCAGAGGTTAATTCTTTTTCAGCCTTATAGGCTCCCTTGTCTAGTTCTTGTCCGTCTTGGCGGATATAAATAAAATCTTCAGCAAGTAACTCTTCCAGTTGATTTCCTTGGTCAATTAGTTGCTCTCTCATGAGCAATTTTTTATAGACATTATCAAGAATTTCATCTTCAGGAATCGGTGCTGGTTCGATATGAATATCGGTATCAAAGACGCCAAATCGTTCTGTCAACATGGATTCGACCTGGTCCGCAATTTCGTGACTCTCAAAAACAGAGAGATCTGGGTTCATCTCGAGAGTAATGTCTAGATAAATATTACTTCCATAAGTACGACCCCGTTGTGATTTGACCTTGCTAATCTTAGGGATTTCCATGATAGCTTTTTGGTAATCTTCGAGCAAATGCTCATCAAACCCATCAGAAAGGCTGAAGGATGACTCGATAAAGATATCATAGGCAGTCTTGAGGATAAAGAAGGTGATAACGATGGCAACCAACTTATCCACGAGAGGGAAGTTAAAACTGCTGGCTAGAATGGCGACCGTGGTTCCGAGTGAAGTGACAGCGTCTGATAGATTGTCCTTGGCAGCTGCTTTCAGCGCCTTAGACTTGGCTTGCTTGCTGAGGTGAGTGTTGTAGAGATAGACTCCAAACATAATTACTGCAGAGATTACTCCCAGAATCGCTCCAAGTGGGTCAATCACAGTTTCTTCGCGACTGATAATCTTTTGAATCGTATCTCGTAAGACATCAAAACCAACATAGAACATGATGATAGAGGTGATGAGACTTGCCAAGTCCTCGATTTTCCAGTGACCAAAGCGATGATCTCTATCTGCTGGTTGGCGGGCCATACGAATCCCAATGAGAAGGGCAATGTTCCCGATGATATCAGAAACGTTGTTGAAACCATCCGCCACCAAACTGGACGAGTGAAGAAGGTGACCTGTTGCTAGCTTAGCTGCTGACAAGAAAAGGTAGGTCAAGATGCTTATAATAGCACCACGTTCAGCTAATTTCAAATTTGAAACGGATTGATTCATCTGACTCTCTTCCTAGAATTTTTGTATTCTATCATTATACTGGTTTTCCATAGAAAATTCAAATGGAGCGCGAATAAACTCCACTCCAGCACTTGAAAACTTTTGAATTTCTGATATAATAGAACTACTCAAGGGAGTAGCTGGCGGTTAACCGCGATAGTGTCGTCATTACGAATTATTTCCGGCACTATATTAAACAGCGAGACTTGTTTTTTTAAAAAACAGGTCTCTTTTTTTGTAAAAAGAGGCCAAAAAGGAGGAGACTGTTTTGTCAAAAGAACAAAATAAAGATTTGTTTTACACGCAATCTTCTGAGGAAGTCCTAAAGAACTTGGACTCATCTGTCGAAGGTTTGTCAACTGCTCAAGCGCAAGAACGCTTAGCGACTTATGGTCGTAATGAGTTGGAAGAGGGCGAAAAACGTAGCCTGCTAGCTAAATTCCTAGATCAATTTAAGGATTTGATGATTATCATCTTGCTTGCGGCGGCAGCACTTTCTGTAATTACAGAAGGAATGGATGGTTTAACAGATGCCATTATCATCTTGGCCGTTGTTGTCTTGAATGCAGCCTTTGGTGTTTACCAAGAAGGTCAAGCAGAAGCAGCGATTGAGGCTTTGAAAAATATGTCTAGCCCAATGGCCCGTGCTCGTCGTGATGGTCATGTCATTGAGATCGACTCAAAAGAATTGGTGCCTGGGGACATCGTCTTGCTTGAAGCTGGAGATGTAGTTCCTGCTGATATGCGCTTGCTGGAAGCGGCGTCTCTTAAAATCGAAGAAGCTGCTCTTACTGGTGAATCTGTACCAGTTGAAAAAGATATTACTCAAGTAGTAGAAGCAGATGCTGGTATTGGGGATCGCGTTAATATGGGTTACCAAAACTCAAACGTAACTTACGGTCGTGGTATTGGTGTCGTGACTAACACTGGTATGTATACTGAAGTTGGTAAGATTGCAGATATGTTGGCCAATGCCGATGAGACAGAAACGCCATTGAAGCAAAGCTTGGAACAATTATCTAAAGCCTTGACTTACTTAATCGTTGTGATTGCGATTATCACTTTCTTGGTTGGTGTCTTCGTCCGTGGGGAACATCCATTAGAAGGTTTGATGGTTGCAGTAGCCCTTGCGGTTGCGGCGATTCCAGAAGGTCTTCCTGCCATTGTAACCATCGTTCTCTCTTTGGGAACTACAACTCTGGCTAAACGTAATTCAATCGTTCGTAAATTGCCAGCCGTTGAAACACTTGGTTCAACAGAAATCATCGCATCTGATAAAACAGGTACCTTGACCATGAACCAAATGACGGTTGAAAAAGTCTATACCAACGGTCAATTGCAAAGCTCTGCAGCTGAAATTACTGCAAACAACAATACGCTTCGCATCATGAACTTTGCCAATGATACAAAGGTGGACCCATCTGGTAAATTGATTGGAGATCCAACGGAGACAGCCCTTGTACAGTTTGGTTTGGATCACAACTTTGACGTTCGTGAAGTTTTGAAGGATGAGCCACGTGTGGCAGAATTGCCATTTGACTCAGAACGTAAACTTATGTCTACCATCCATAAGGAAGCAGACGGTACTTACTTTATCGCTGTTAAGGGTGCTCCTGACCAATTGCTCAAGCGTGTGACGCGTATTGAAGTCAATGGGGAAGTTCGTCCAATCACTGAGGAAGACAAGCAAGCTATTCTTGCTACCAACAAAGATTTGGCCAAACAAGCCCTTCGTGTCTTGATGATGGCTTATAAGACAAGTAACGAAATTCCAACCTTGGAATCTGAAATCGTTGAGTCTGACCTTATCTTCTCTGGTTTGGTCGGCATGATTGACCCTGAGCGTCCAGAAGCTGCAGAAGCTGTCCGTGTCGCTAAGGAAGCAGGTATCCGCCCAATCATGATTACGGGTGACCACCAAGATACAGCTGAAGCCATTGCCAAACGTCTTGGAATCATCGATCCAAATGATACAGAAGACCACGTCTTTACAGGGGCTGAGTTGAACGAACTCTCTGATGAAGAATTCCAAAAAGTCTTCAAGCAATACTCTGTTTACGCTCGTGTATCACCTGAACACAAGGTTCGTATCGTGAAAGCATGGCAAAAAGAAGGTAAAGTTGTTGCCATGACAGGTGATGGAGTCAATGATGCACCATCACTTAAGACAGCTGATATCGGTATCGGTATGGGGATTACAGGTACAGAAGTTTCTAAGGGAGCTTCAGACATGGTCCTTGCAGATGATAACTTTGCAACCATTATCGTAGCGGTAGAAGAAGGACGTAAGGTCTTCTCAAATATCCAAAAATCTATCCAATACCTCTTGTCTGCCAATATGGCTGAAGTCTTCACCATCTTCTTTGCAACCCTCTTTGGTTGGGATGTGTTGCAACCCGTACATCTTCTCTGGATTAACTTGGTAACAGATACTCTTCCAGCCATCGCTCTTGGTGTGGAACCAGCTGAGCCAGGTGTCATGACCCACAAACCTCGTGGACGTAAATCTAACTTCTTTGACGGTGGGGTCTTTGGAGCTATTCTTTATCAAGGTGTCTTCCAAACCATGCTGGTTCTTGGTGTTTATGGCTGGGCCTTGCTCTCTCCAGAACATGCGACTCGTGCAGAAATCCATGCAGACGCTTTGACCATGGCCTTTGCAACTCTTGGTTTGATCCAATTGCTCCATGCCTTTAACGTTAAGTCTGTTTACCAATCAATCTTTACGGTTGGACTCTTCAAGAACAAGACCTTTAACTGGTCAATCCCAGTTGCCTTCATCCTCTTGATGGCTACAATTGTGGTTCCAGGATTTAACAGCCTCTTCCACGTTTCACATTTGAGCTTGACTCAATGGATAGTGGTTGCTGTAGGAGCACTTATGATTGTTGTCCTTGTTGAGATTGTTAAGGCAATCCAACGAGCACTCGGAAAAGATAAAAACGCCATTTAAACATTGAAAAGTCATCTTCGGATGGCTTTTTTGCTTTTATATATGATAAATTGACAAAGATTTTATGCTATAATCAAGTAGAATGATAAAGGTGGAGGAATAGTAGTTGGAAAAGAAAATTGTAAAAGATATGATGTTTTTGTCGCAGGTATCCCAGCCTGCGAGTCAAGAGGATTTGCCTCTAGCAAAGGATTTGCAAGACACCTTACTGGCTAACAGTGAAACCTGTGTTGGACTAGCAGCCAATATGATTGGGGTACAAAAGCGAGTCATTATCTTTAACTTTGGCATGATTCCCATGGTTATGTTTAATCCCGTTCTCAAGTCTTTTGAAGGGCCTTACGAGACCGAGGAAGGTTGCTTGTCTTTGACAGGAGTAAGACCAACAACCCGATATGAAAAAATTACAGTAAGTTACAGAGATGTTCATTGGCAAGAGAAGACCATTACCCTGACAGGTTTTCCGGCTCAGATTTGTCAGCATGAACTGGATCATTTGGAAGGTCGTATTATTTAGGCTCAAATCCTTGGTGCTCCTAGAAAAATATGCTACACTAACACTATGAAAATTCTAATCCCAACTGCAAAAGAAATGAATACCGAAATCCCTAGTTCAGAGGCTAGACCTTTATGTCCTGAAAGTCAGGCTGTTCTGGATGAATTAGTTAGATATTCTGCCCAAGAACTAGAGAGTTTTTACAAAATATCTGCTGATAAAGCGCAAGAGGAGTATGGCCATATCCAAGCCTTGAAAAATGGAACAGCTAGAAACTATCCAGCCTTACACCTCTTTGATGGACTTATGTATCGCAACATTAAACGAGAAAATCTAACCAAGAAAGAGCAAAACTATCTCGAGAAACACCTCATGATAACGTCAGCTCTCTATGGTGTGATCCCGGCCTTTGGACCCATTGCTCCCCACAGACTGGACTTTTTGATGAAACTCAAAGTCGCTGGAAAAAGCTTGAAAAGTCACTGGCAGTCAGCCTATGAAGAGTCGGTGAAGGAGGAAGATTGCATCTTTTCACTCTTGTCTTCGGAGTTTGAAACTGTCTTTCCAAAAGAAATCCGAGAGAAAATGGTGACCTTCAAGTTTATGGAAGACAAAGATGGAAAACTAAAAATCCACTCAACCATTTCAAAGAAAGCTAGAGGAGCCTTCTTAACAGCCTTGATGGAAAATCATGTAACTTCGGTAGAAGAGATCAAAAAGCTTAGCTTTGCAGGTTTTAACTATAGAAATGATCTGTCTAGTGACAAGGAATTGGTTTTTGTAAAATAGATTGAAAGTAGCGTCTGCTCTTGATTGTATCGGGGCAGGCTTTTTAGGATTTGTCCTTTCTATTTTTAGTTTAGAATGGTAGGAATTTTCGCACAATTTTGGTATAATAGGACTATTAGAAAATTTCGAGGAGACAAACATGTCAGTTAAGATTGCTTTACTTGGATTTGGTACAGTAGCCAGTGGTGTACCATTCTTGCTAAAGGAAAATAGAGAAAAAATTGTTCAAGCAGCCCAGTCAGAAATTGAAGTAGCTAAAGTTTTGGTCAAAGACGATCAAGAGAAAGCCCGCTTGCTTGAAGCAGGAAATGATTTTAATTTTGTAACAAATATCGATGAAATCTTGTCAGACAAAGACATCACAATCGTTGTTGAGTTGATGGGACGTATCGAGCCTGCTAAGACATTTATCACTCGTGCCTTAGAAGCAGGGAAGCATGTCGTGACAGCCAACAAGGACCTTTTGGCTGTTCATGGTGCAGAGTTATTGGAAGTTGCAAAAGCTCATAATGTTGCTCTTTACTATGAAGCAGCTGTAGCGGGAGGGATTCCAATCCTTCGTACCTTGGTTAACTCACTAGCATCAGACAAAATCACACGTGTTCTTGGTGTTGTCAATGGAACATCTAACTTCATGATGACCAAAATGGTAGAAGAAGGCTGGTCCTATGCAGATGCCCTTGCTGAAGCCCAACGACTTGGCTTTGCTGAAAGTGATCCAACTAATGACGTTGACGGGATTGATGCAGCTTACAAGATGGTCATCCTCAGCCAGTTTGCATTTGGGATGAATGTCAAATTTGAAGATGTTTCCCATCAAGGAATCCGCAATATCACTCCAGAGGATGTGGCAGTTGCCCAAGATCTTGGGTATGTGGTTAAATTAGTAGGTTCTATCGAAGAAACAGCTTCTGGAATCGCTGCCGAGGTTACACCAACCTTCCTTCCTAAAGCTCACCCACTCGCAAGTGTCAATGGTGTCATGAATGCTGTCTTTGTGGAGTCTATCGGGATTGGTGAATCAATGTACTACGGACCTGGTGCAGGACAAAAACCAACTGCAACGAGTGTCGTAGCTGATATTGTTCGTATCGTTCGTCGTTTGAATGACGGTACCATTGGAAAAGCCTTTAACGAATATCATCGTGACCTTGTTTTGGCTCAGCCAGAAGATGTGAAGGCTAACTACTATTTCTCAATCTTGGCACCAGATTCAAAAGGTCAAGTCTTGAAATTGGCTGAACTCTTTAACGCAGAAGATATTTCCTTCAAGCAAATCCTTCAAGATGGCAAGCAAGAAGGCAAAGCTCGTGTCGTTATCATCACTCATAAAATCAACAAGGCACAGCTTGAAAATATTACAGCATCTTTGAAGGGTGTAGCTGAGTTTGAACTTCTCAATACCTTCAAGGTTTTAGGAGACTAAGATGAAGATTATTGTACCTGCCACAAGTGCCAATGTGGGTCCAGGTTTTGACTCTGTTGGTGTAGCTGTAACCAAATATCTAGAGATTCAGGTTTGTGAAGAACGTGAAGAATGGATGATTGAACACCAACTAGGTAAATGGATTCCACGTGACGAACGTAATCTTTTGCTAAAGATTGCTCTACAAATTGTTCCAGATTTACAACCAAGACGTCTGAAAATGGTCAGTGATATTCCGCTTGCACGTGGACTAGGTTCTTCTAGCTCAGTCATCGTTGCAGGGATTGAGCTGGCAAATCAACTCGGAAACTTGAAGCTAAGCAAACATGAAAAATTACAGTTGGCGACTAAGATTGAAGGCCATCCTGATAATGTTGCGCCTGCAATCTATGGAAATCTGGTCATCGCCAGCTCAGTCGAAGGCCAGGTTTCAGCAGTTGTGGCGCCCTTCCCAGAGTGTGCTTTCCTAGCCTACATTCCAAACTATGAATTGCGAACTCGAGATAGTCGTGGTGTCTTGCCCAAAAAACTTTCTTATAAAGAAGCTGTTGCCGCAAGCTCTATCGCTAACGTAGCAATCGCAGCTTTGTTGACTGGTGACATGGTCAAAGCGGGTCAAGCTATTGAAAGTGACCTCTTCCACGAGCGTTACCGTCAAGATTTGGTACGAGAATTTGCAACTATCAAGAAAGTTGCAAAGAAAAATGGCGCTTATGCCACTTACTTGTCTGGTGCTGGGCCTACTGTCATGGTTCTAGCTGATCCTGATAAGATGCTGAAGATTAAGGCAGAGCTTGAAAAACAACCGTTCAAAGGCAAGCTTCATGATTTGCAAGTAGACACACAAGGCGTGCGCGTCGAAGAAAAATAAATAGAGCGATAGGATGGGGAAACTCTCTATTAGAGGGCTTCCTGTCCTTTTTTTGAAAATGAAACATGGGATATGAAATATTTCCCACTTTTGCTGACCGATAGATGGTCAAGGAGGTATGAGATGGCAGAAATATATTTAGCAGGTGGTTGTTTTTGGGGCTTAGAGGAATACTTTTCCCGTATTTCTGGAGTGTTGCAAACCAGTGTTGGTTATGCCAATGGTCAGGTAGAAACCACCAATTATCAACTGATTAAAGAAACAGATCATGCAGAGACTGTTCAAGTTATTTATGATGAAAAGGTAGTTTCGCTCCGTGAGATCTTGCTTTATTATTTCCGAGTCATTGATCCATTATCTGTCAACCAACAAGGAAACGACCGTGGTCGTCAATACCGCACAGGAATTTATTACCAAGACGAAGAGGATTTACCAACTATCTATGCTCTTGTCCAAGAGCAAGAGCGTATGCTAGGGCGCAAGATAGCAGTGGAAGTAGAGGAACTTCGTCACTACATCTTGGCAGAGGATTATCACCAAGACTATCTTAAGAAAAATCCTGGTGGTTATTGCCATATCGATGTGAGAGATGCAGAAAAACCGCTGATAGACGCAGCTAACTATGAAAAACCTAGTCAGGCAGTTTTAAGAGAAAATTTGTCAGAAGAGTCCTACCGAGTTACCCAAGAAGCTGCGACGGAAGCTCCCTTCAGCAATGCCTACGACCAAACTTTTGAGGAAGGAATTTATGTCGATATCACGACTGGGGAGCCCCTCTTCTTTGCCAAGGATAAGTTTGCCTCAGGCTGTGGTTGGCCAAGCTTTAGCCGTCCTATTTCCAAGGAACTCATTCATTACTACCAGGACTTGAGTCATGGTATGGAGCGTATCGAAGTTCGTTCACGTTCAGGGAATGCTCACTTGGGACATGTCTTTACAGACGGACCTCAGGAACTAGGTGGCTTACGCTATTGTATCAATTCTGCTTCTTTACGATTTATCGCTAAGGATGAGATGGAAAAGGCTGGATATGGCTACCTACTTCCGTATTTGAACAAGTAAAAAAGATGGTGGTTTTTCCACCTTCTTCATTTTGGAAATAGAAGGGACATATGAAACAATTACTTTCTTACTTTAAACCCTACCTCAAGGAGTCTTTCCTAGCACCCTTGTTTAAGCTGCTAGAAGCTGTTTTTGAACTCTTGGTTCCCATGGTGATAGCAGGTATTGTTGACCAATCTATCCCTCACAAAAATCAGGGGCATCTGTGGATGCAAATAGGCCTCCTCTTTGTGTTTGCAGTTATTGGTGTTTTGGTAGCTTTAGTAGCCCAGTTTTACTCAGCCAAGGCAGCAGTCGGCTTCACCAAGGAGTTGACCAATGACCTTTATCGTCATATTCTTTCCTTGCCAAAGGATAGTCGAGATCGTTTGACAACTTCGAGTTTGGTGACGCGTTTGACTTCAGATACCTATCAGATTCAGACAGGAATCAATCAATTTTTACGCTTGTTTTTAAGAGCGCCTATTATTGTTTTTGGTGCCATTTTCATGGCTTATCGTCTCTCACCTGAGTTGACCTTCTGGTTTTTGGTCATGGTTGCCATTTTGACCCTTGTCATTGTCGTTTTATCACGGTTGGTCAATCCTCTCTACAGTAGTTTGAGAAAGAAAACAGACCAGCTGGTTCAGGAAACGCGCCAACAGATACAAGGTATGCGCGTGATTCGTGCCTTTGGCCAAGAAAAACGAGAGATTGAACATTTCCAAGTACTCAACCAAATCTATACGGCTATCCAAATGAAAACAGGATACTGGTCTAGTCTCTTGACCCCATTGACCTATTTGATCGTCAACGGAACTTTACTAGTGATTATCTGGAATGGTTATATTTCTATTCAGGGAGGCTGGCTCAGTCAGGGAGCCTTGATTGCCCTGATCAACTATCTCTTACAAATTTTGGTAGAGTTGATTAAACTAGCCATGCTCATCAATTCACTCAACCAGTCTTATATATCAGCTAAGCGTATTGAAGAAGTCTTCGCTGAAAAAACTGAAGATATTCATACTGAACTTAAGGCAGGAAGGGTTTCTGGAAATCAAGTTTTACACGTCCAAAACTTAACCTTTACTTATCCAGATGCAGCTCAACCTTCGCTAAAGGATATTTCTTTTGATATGCAGCAAGGAGAAATTCTTGGGATCATCGGAGGAACTGGTTCTGGTAAGTCAACCTTGGTACAAGTCCTACTTGGGCTCTATTCGGCAGATAAGGGAAGCATTTCCCTTTATCGAGATGGACGTAGTCCTCGCGATCTTTCTGAATGGCGTTCTTGGATGGCCTATGTCCCTCAAAAAGTTGAACTCTTTAAGGGAACCATCCGTTCTAACTTGACCTTGGGTATGGAAGAGCCTGTCTCGGATCGAGAACTCTGGCAGGCCTTGGAAATTGCTCAGGCCAAGGACTTTGTCAGCGATAAGGAAGGTCAGCTGGACGCAGAGGTTCAAGTAGGCGGTCGTAATTTCTCAGGTGGGCAAAAACAACGCTTGTCGATTGCTCGTGCAGTCTTGCGTCGAGCTCCTTTTCTCATCCTCGATGATGCGACGTCAGCCCTTGATACCATCACCGAGTCCAATCTTCTAAAGGCCATTCAGGAGAACTTGCCAGATACTAGTTTAATCTTGATTTCCCAACGGACTTCAACCTTGAAGATTGCTGATCAAATTCTCCTTTTAGAGAAAGGTCAGCAATTAGCACTTGGAAATCATGAGGAATTGATGAAATCTAGTCAAGTCTATCGTGAAATCAATGCATCCCAACATGGAAAGGAGGACTAGAATGAAAGGCAAACATGCAAGTCAAACCCTCAAACGTTTGGCAAAAGATTTAGCAAGTCATCCCGTCCTTCTTTTTCTAGCTTTCTTGGGAACCATCGCTCAAGTGGCCCTATCAATCTATCTTCCAATCTTGATTGGACAGGTGATTGACCAAGTTTTAGCGACGGGCTCATCTCAGGTATTCTGGCAGATTTTCCTCCAGATGATTATAGTGGTGATTGGAAATACTCTAGTACAATGGGCCAATCCCCTTCTATATAATCGCCTCATCTTTTCCTATACCAGAGATTTACGTGAAAAAATCATTCAAAAACTCCACCGTCTTCCGATTGCCCTGGTAGACAGACAGGGGAGTGGAGAAATGGTCAGCCGTGTGACGACAGATATCGAACAGTTGGCAGCGGGACTGAACATGATTTTCAACCAATTTTTCATCGGAGTTCTGATGATTTTGGTCAGCATCCTTGCCATGCTTCAGATTCATCTTTTGATGACTCTATTAGTTTTGCTCTTAACACCTCTGTCTATGGTCATTTCACGCTTTATTGCCAAGAAATCCTACCATCTCTTTCAAAAACAAACGGAGACTAGGGGGATTCAGACTCAGTTGATTGAGGAGTCGCTTACCCAGCAGACCATCATCCAATCCTTCAATGCTCAGGAAGAATTTATCCAAAAACTCCATGAGGCAAACGATACTTATGCAGGATATTCTCAGTCAGCTATTTTTTATTCATCAACGGTTAATCCTTCGACTCGATTTGTCAATGCCCTCATCTATGCGCTACTAGCTGGTGTAGGGGCCTTCCGTATCATGGCGGGTTCCACTTTGACAGTTGGACGTTTAGTGACTTTTTTGAACTATGTGCAGCAGTACACTAAGCCGTTTAATGATATTTCATCAGTCTTAGCTGAGTTGCAAAATGCTCTAGCTTGTGCTGAACGTGTTTATGCAGTTTTAGAAAGTCCGGAGGTTACAGAAACGGGTCAGGAAGTCTTGACTAGCGATCAAGTCAAGGGAGCTATTTCCTTCAAGCATGTCTCCTTTGGCTACAATCCTGAAAAAATCTTAATCAAGGACTTGTCTATTGACATTCCAGCTGGTAGTAAGGTTGCCATCGTTGGGCCAACGGGTGCCGGGAAATCTACACTTATCAATCTTCTCATGCGTTTTTACCCGATTAATTCAGGAGATATTTTGCTAGATGGTCGTTCGATTTATGACTATACTCGAGCTTCTCTTCGACAGCAGTTTGGGATGGTGCTCCAAGAAACTTGGCTCAAGCAGGGAACCATTCATGACAATATTGCCTTTGGCAATCCTGATGCTAGCCGAGAGCAGGTCATTGCAGCAGCCAAGGCAGCAAATGCAGATTTCTTTATCCAACAGTTGCCACAGGGTTATGATACTAAGCTTGAAAATGCTGGTGAATCCTTGTCAGTTGGTCAGGCTCAGCTCTTAACCATTGCCCGTGTCTTTCTAGCCATTCCTAAGATTCTTATCTTGGACGAGGCGACATCCTCCATCGATACCCGGACAGAGGTCTTGGTTCAGGATGCCTTTGCCAAACTCATGAAGGGGCGGACAAGCTTTATCATTGCCCACCGTTTATCAACCATCCAGGATGCTGATTTGATTCTTGTCTTGGTGGATGGAGATATTGTCGAACATGGTAGCCATCAGGAACTCATGGCGAGAAAAGGTAAATACTATCAAATGCAACAAGCGACAGCCTTTAGTCCAGAGTAAATAGTAAAACGTTTTTAGTCCAATAAACAACAAGAAAAGTTGCCTTCGGGTGACTTTTTTGTTACAATAGCTAGAAAAATTATCCAGTATGAATTCCTATTTAGAAAAGGAGCCTATTGATGAAAGTCTTTCAGCATGTAAATATCGTGACTTGTGATCAAGATTTCCACGTGTATTTGGATGGGATTTTAGCTGTTAAAGAATCCCAAATCGTCTATGTCGGTCAGGAAAATCAAGAGATTCTCAAACAAGCAAATCAAATCATAGACTATCAGGGTGCTTGGATTATACCTGGATTGGTTAACTGCCATACCCACTCTGCCATGACAGGCTTGAGAGGGATTCGTGATGATAGCAATCTCCACGAATGGCTAGAAGACTATATCTGGCCAGCTGAAGCAGAATTCACTCCAGAGATGACTACAAAGGCCATCAAAGAGGCGCTGACAGAAATGCTCCAGTCAGGAACGACAACTTTCAATGATATGTACAATCCTAACGGAGTAGAGATAGAGAAGATTTATGAAGCGGTCAAGGCATCCAAGATGCGTTGCTATTTTTCTCCAACCCTCTTTTCTTCAGAAATGGAGACTACTGATGAGACTGTTGCCAGAACACGATCTGTTATCGAGACAATCAAAGGCTATCAGGATCCCAATTTCAAGGTTATGATAGCTCCACATTCACCCTACAGTTGTAGTCGAGAATTGCTGGAAGCTAGCTTAGAACTAGCAAAAGAAGAAGACATTCCCCTTCATATCCATGTAGCTGAGACCCAGGAAGAGTCAGGCATTATCCTGAAACGTTATGGCAAACGTCCAATAGCCTTTCTAGATGAACTTGGCTATTTAGATCATCAGGCTGTATTTGCTCACGGTGTAGAGTTAAATGAAGCAGAAATTACCCGTTTGGCAGATTCACAAGTCGCTATCGCCCACAACCCTATCAGTAATCTCAAGCTAGCCTCAGGTATTGCACCGGTTGTCCAACTTCAGAAAGCTGGAGTACCAGTCGGTATCGCAACGGACTCGGTTGCTTCTAACAATAACCTTGATATGTTTGAGGAAGGTCGCACCGCAGCCCTTTTACAGAAAATGAAGAGTGGAGATGCTAGCCAATTTCCTATTGAAACAGTCCTCAAGTCTCTGACGATTGAAGGAGCTAAGGTGTTGGGAATGGCAGATGAGATTGGTAGTCTAGAAGTCAGCAAGCAAGCAGATTTTCTCGTCATCCAACCGCAAGGAAAAATCCATCTCCAACCTCAAGAAAACATGCTATCTCACTTAGTTTATGCTGTCAAATCCAGTGATGTTGATGACGTCTACATTGCTGGTAACCAAGTCGTAAAAGACGGTCAAGTGCTGACTGTTAACTTGTAAAAAGTAGTATAAATTCTCTAAATCTCATGGGAAAATTCTTGTGAGATTTTCTAGTTTTGCTTATGGAATTGCAGGTTTGACTTCTTACAGAAATCTATTGATACTAAATTTTAAAAAACACCGATTAGATAAATAAGAAAAATTGTGGTATAATAAAACGATACAATTAAAGGAGTATGTATGGACATTTCAGAAATTCGTCAAAAAATTGACGCAAATCGTGAAAAATTAGCTTCTTTCAGGGGGTCTCTTTGACCTCGAAGGTTTAGAGGAAGAAATTGCCATTTTGGAAAACAAAATGACAGAACCTGATTTTTGGAACGATAATATTGCGGCCCAAAAAACGTCGCAAGAATTAAACGAACTCAAAAATACCTATAATACCTTCCACAAGATGGATGAGTTGCAGGATGAAGTTGAGATTTTACTAGACTTTTTGGCAGAGGATGAATCCGTTAAGGATGAGTTGGTTGAAAAACTCGATGAGTTAGATCAGATGATGACCAGCTATGAAATGACCCTTCTCTTGTCAGAGCCGTATGATCACAACAATGCTATCCTAGAAATCCATCCGGGTTCAGGGGGAACAGAGGCTCAAGACTGGGGCGATATGCTCCTTCGTATGTATACTCGCTATGGAAATGCCAAAGGCTTCAAGGTTGAGGTCTTGGACTACCAAGCAGGTGATGAGGCAGGAATCAAGTCAGTAACCTTGTCTTTTGAAGGACCAAATGCTTATGGTCTTCTCAAGTCAGAGATGGGAGTTCACCGTTTGGTCCGAATCTCACCATTTGACTCTGCTAAACGTCGCCACACCTCATTTACTTCTGTAGAAGTCATGCCAGAGTTGGATGATACCATCGAAGTTGAAATCCGTGAGGATGATATCAAGATGGATACCTTCCGTTCAGGAGGAGCAGGTGGACAAAACGTCAACAAGGTTTCAACAGGTGTCCGCTTGACTCACATTCCGACAGGTATCGTCGTAGCATCAACTGTTGACCGTACTCAGTATGGGAACCGTGACCGTGCTATGAAGATGCTTCAGGCAAAACTCTACCAGATGGAGCAGGAAAAGAAAGCTGCTGAGGTAGACTCGCTCAAGGGTGAGAAAAAGGAAATTACATGGGGAAGCCAAATCCGCTCCTATGTATTTACGCCTTATACAATGGTTAAAGACCATCGTACAAACTTTGAAGTAGCGCAGGTCGATAAGGTTATGGATGGAGACCTAGATGGTTTCATCGATGCTTATCTGAAATGGCGTATTAGTTAAAAGAAAGGAAGTCACATGTCAATCATTGAAATGAGAGATGTTGTCAAAAAATACGACAACGGGACAACAGCCCTACGTGGCATCACTGTAAATATCGATGCAGGAGAATTCGCCTACATCGTAGGACCTTCAGGTGCTGGTAAATCAACTTTTATCCGTGCTTTGTATCGTGAGGTCAAAATCGACAAAGGAAGCTTGCAAGTTGCAGGTTATAACCTGGTTAAGATTAAAAAGAAAGATATTCCGTTCTTGCGTAGAAATGTCGGAGTAGTCTTTCAAGATTACAAACTTTTGCCAAAGAAAACCGTTTATGAGAACATTGCATACGCAATGGAGGTTGTCGGTGAAAGCCGTCGTAATATCAAAAAACGTGTTATGGAAGTCTTGGACCTTGTTGGTTTGAAGCACAAGGTTCGTTCATTCCCAAATGAGCTTTCAGGTGGTGAGCAGCAACGTATCGCCATTGCGCGTGCTATCGTAAACAATCCTAAGGTTTTGATTGCCGACGAACCAACAGGTAACTTGGACCCAGATAATTCATGGGAAATCATGAACCTCTTGGAACGTATCAATCTTCAAGGGACAACTGTTTTGATGGCGACCCACAACAGTCAAATCGTAAATACCTTACGCCACCGCGTTATTGCCATCGAAAATGGTCGCGTGGTACGTGATGAAGCGAAAGGAGAGTACGGATACGATGATTAGTAGATTTTTCCGCCATCTGTTCGAAGCTTTAAAAAGTTTAAAGCGTAATGGATGGATGACCATTGCTGCTGTCAGTTCAGTAATGATTACCTTGACCTTGGTTGCTATCTTTGCTTCAGTTATCTTCAATACTGCGAAATTAGCAACTGATATTGAAAACAACGTCCGCGTCATGGTTTATGTTCGTAAAGACGTTGAAGACAACAGTGAAACCATTGTAAAAGAAGGCCAGACAGTCACGAACAATGACTACCACAAGGTGTACGATGCCCTCAAAGCCTTACCAGCTGTTAAAAATGTAACCTTCTCAAGTAAAGAAGAACAATACCAAAAGCTGACTGAAACCATGGGTAACGAGTGGAAGGTTTTCGATGGAGATGCTAACCCTCTTCATGATGCCTACATCGTAGATACCAATTCACCAAGCGATGTAAAACCAGTAGCTGAAGAAGCTAAGAAAATCGAAGGTGTCTCTGAAGTTCAAGACGGTGGTGCCAATACGGAACGTCTCTTCAAGTTGGCTTCCTTCATCCGTGTTTGGGGATTGGTCATCGCAGGACTCTTGATCTTCATCGCAGTCTTCTTGATTTCAAATACCATCCGTATTACTATCATTTCACGTAGTCGTGAAATCCAAATCATGCGTTTGGTTGGTGCCAAGAACGGTTATATCCGTGGCCCATTCTTGCTAGAAGGTGCCTTTATCGGATTGTTGGGAGCAGCTCTTCCATCAGCATTGGTTTACTTTATCTATAACCGAGTGTTCCAATCTGTCAACCCATCCTTGGTTGGTCAAAACCTATCCTTGATTACACCAGATATCTTTATTCCAGTGATGATCGGGCTCTTGTTCCTCATCGGAATCTGTATCGGTTCACTCGGTTCAGGAATCTCAATGCGTCGATTCTTGAAAATCTAAGTCAAAGAACTTGAAAAAACTCATAAAAAAGTGGGACGTCATCAAGACTTCACAGTTCTTGATGCCCCGCTTTTTCTTTCGGTCTTGGGGCTCAGTCGCTTGCCAATTTTGGGTAAAGAGTGTATGATAGGAAAGGACCTTTTTTACTAATATGAATAATGAATGAGGAAAAGATGAAACAATTTTTGGAAAAAGTGAGTATACTCTCCCTATCGTTAGTATTAATCACATCGTTTTCAATTTCGAGTGCCCTGCCAGCCATGTTTGACTATTATCAGGGCTACTCAAAAGGCCAGGTCGAGCTCTTGGTCAGCCTTCCATCCTTTGGAATCATGGCTATGCTGTTATTGAATGGAGTTTTAGAGCGTATTTTCCCTGAACGCCTCCAGTTGACCTTGGGACTTTTAATCTTATCAATCAGCGGGACTGCCCCTTTCTGGTATCAGGGTTATTACTTTGTCTTTGCGACCCGCTTGCTATTTGGACTTGGAGTTGGGATGCTCAACGCCAAGGCCATCTCTATCATCAGTGAACGTTACCATGGCAAGACTCGTATCCAGATGCTGGGTTTTCGTGGATCAGCTGAGGTAGTGGGAGCTTCTATCTTGACGTTGACAGTCGGTCAACTTTTAGCATTTGGTTGGACCGCCACCTTCCTAGCCTATGCGGCAGGTTTAGTGGTTCTTGTTCTCTTCCTTCTCTTTGTCCCTTATGGGAAATCTGAAGCGCAAGTTGCGAAGCAAAAAACAGAAGAAGCAGCCAAACTGACTCGTTCCATGCTACAGCTGATTTTCTTCCTTGCCATTGGTGCTGCTGTCATCGTGTGTACAAATACTGCCATTACTTTCCGTATTCCTAGTCTCATGATTGAGGCAGGATTTGGAGATGCTCAGTTGTCTAGTCTGGTACTTAGTGCCATGCAGTTGATCGGTATTTTAGCAGGAATCAGCTTTTCTTACCTCATCTCTGCCTTTAAGGATAAACTTCTATTGGTCGCAGGTGTTACCTTTGGGATCGGTCAAATCATCATTGCCATAGCACCATCACTCTGGGTGGTCGTTGCAGGATCTATTCTTGGAGGCTTTGCCTACAGTATTGCTTTGACGACAGTCTTTCAGTTGATATCTGAGAGAATCCCAGCAAAACTCCTCAACAAAGCGACTTCCTATGCGGTTTTGGGCTGCTCTTCTGGCGCATCTTTAACATCATTTGTGCTATCAGGAATTGGCTTCATAACTACGGATGGTCGAATGACCTTTATCATACTAGGGACATGGATGATTGCTACATCTGTGCTTGTTTCCTTTTTATTGAAAAAAGAAGCCTAACAAAGAAAAACTCAAGGATGAATCCTTGAGTTTTTTTGTGTATTAGCCAACCATTTGCCAAAAGTAATCAATGATGTAGGTCAAGCCATAGGTATAAACAACCAGGGTAAAGGGCTTGGTCAGGATGATAATGGTCATATAGCGTTTGAAGCTCATCTTGGTCAGAGCAGCCAACATACAGAGAAAGTCCGCTGGACTAACCGGCCAAATCATCATAAAGATAAAAAATCGATCAAAGCGATTGCCCTCATCCAGCCAACCGATATACTTGTCATAGGTACGCTTGCTGACCATGGACTGGACAAAGGGTGCTCCGTAGAGACGAACCAAGTAAAAGATGATGGCACAACCTATGACAATACCGATATAGTTGTAAATGGTCCCGATGATGTGACCATAGATAAAGACACCTGCAACGGAGGTAAGAGCACCTGGAATGATAGGAACAACCGTCTGCAAAATCTGTAAAAAAATAAAGAGTGGTGGCCCCCAGATACCCGCCTGTTGAATAAAGGCAGATAGGGTTTCCTTGGAGTGCAAAATTCCAGCCTGATAGGCCCAGATGCAAAAAATTACAGTACCAACTCCACCAAGGATGGAGGAAATATTGATTGCTTGCTGTAGAAGGGGAGAAACAGCTTTCAGTTCTTTATCGTGTGACATGTAAACTCCTCTTGTGTAGTATGATTCTACTATACCATATTTTAGGGAGAAAGACTACATGGGATACTTTGTGTGACTTTGCCTCAAGTATGGTAAAATGGGAATAAGAAAATGACCGCTTAGAATGAGGAAAATCATGTTGGGATTGAAGTTTAACGGCACTTGGCGCAACTACCAAAAACAGGTCTTGGATAACTTCCAAGAATACCAAGCGGATGGCCATATCCACTTGGTGGCAGCACCAGGTTCAGGAAAAACAACTATTGGAATTGAGCTGATAGCTCGCTTTGATAAGCCAGCTATCGTTTTGGTGCCGACGGTTACCATTCGGGAACAATGGGTGGATAGGATTCGTCAGGCCTTTTTAGAGGATAAGGACCAGGTCACAAGTCTCGTGTCTCAAAATCTCAAGGATATGAAGCCAATCACCATCGCTACCTATCAGGCTTTTCACAGCGCTATGCAACAGGTGCAATCTCAAGAGGATAATGGCGAAGTTGAGGACTTTGTCGGATTTGACCTGCTAGCCAAACTCAAGGAAAAAGGAGTTGAAACCCTTTGTCTGGACGAATGCCATCACTTGAGAAATGAATGGTGGAAAAGCCTAGAAGACTTCCGCAAAAATTACCCGCAACTACAAGTCATCTCTCTCACAGCAACACCGCCTTATGACAGTGAGCCAGAACTCTGGGAACGCTATCTCCAGATGTGTGGCGAGATTGATCAAGAAATCACAGTGCCAGAGCTAGTCAAGGAAGACACCCTCTGCCCTCACCAGGACTTTGTCTATATCTGTTTTCCGACCAAGGAAGAAGACAAGCAACTGGAAGAATTTGAGGATACCAAGTGGCAGTATGTCAGCCAACTAGTCGTTGATCCTGATTTTCAAGAGTTGATTAAGAGTTCCAAAGTTCTCAAAGGGGAAATCTCTGCGGATATGCTCCTTGAAGATCCCAAGTATCTTTCAGCCCTCCTCATTTATCTACAGGATCAAAAGCTAGAAATTCCCAAGCACTTACGAGATTTATTAGGTGCTGAAGGCTTACCTGCTCTTAATTACTACTGGCTCGAAGTCCTCTTGCAAGGCCTTCTTTATCAAACTCCTGACTGGTATGAGGATCCGCAGGAAACAAAGAAAAAGATAGAAGCAGAACTGAAATCAAGAGGACTGATTGAAAAACGTCAGGTCTTCTTGGTCAAATCCAAGGCCAATGACCAAATCCTCAACCAATCTCTAGGAAAACTGGCTGGCATCGCATCTATCTTTGAAACCGAGTATGCTAGTCTAGGTTAGGACTTGAGACAGTTAGTCTTGGCGGACTATATCCGCAAGGATTTTGCTAGTTATCTGGGAGATGACCAAGCACCAATCACCCAATTAGGTGTCCTCCCTTACTTTGAAACCATTCGCCGCAGTGCGCAAAAACAAGGCCTTTCTGTCCCTATAGCAGTCCTTTCAGGTAGCGTCGTTATCATACCGGCTAGTGTCAAGGAAGAGCTCGAAACACTCATCCCAAATACTAGCTTAAGTTTCTCTGCTATCGGAAAACTCGACCAAGGCGCCTACCTCCAAGTAGGATTTCCATCTAGCTTTAAGGGGATGGTCGCAGCAGTGACCGAGCTCTTCCAACGTGGTTCTATCCAGGTCTTGGTCGGAACCAAGTCACTCTTGGGAGAAGGGTGGGATGCGCCTTGTGTCAACTCTCTCATCCTAGGAAGTTTTGTCGGAAGCTTTATGCTCAGTAATCAGATGCGAGGTCGTGCTATCCGTATCTGGCCAGGACATCCAGATAAGACCAGCAATATCTGGCACCTAGTAGCCATCAAACCATACAAAAATCCAGCCTTTTCTAATGAAAATCAAGAAGAGGAAGACCTCAATCCATATCAGGACCTGCAGACTCTTGCCCGTCGTATGGACCACTTCCTTGGCTTGTCCTATAAGGAAGATACCATTGAAACAGGTCTGGATCGCTTGGACTTCCCTAAACCACCCTTTAAGAAAAATAAGATTCAAGCCTATAATCAGAAAATCAAGGAACTATCCAAGGATCGTGCCTCCCTTCGTAAAAAATGGCAGGAATCTCTCATCGTTGCTGACAAGATTGAGATTGTCAATGAAGTAGCGACCGACAGCAAACGAATCCCTCTGCTTGCCCTAGCAGATGCTGAAAAGTGGCTTCGCTATGTTCTGATGGTATCTGCCATTAGCTTCCTAGCCTATGTTTTTAGACTAACCTTCTTTGCCCTACCATGGTTGACAGCACTTTGTGTTATCGTCCTAGCTATCACAGCCTTTCGTTATTACAGCTACAAGAGTCCCTATAAACGCTTGCGCCAGATTGGAGAAGCTATTCGTAAGGTAATGGTAACTGCGGGACATTTGTCTGATGACCAGTCGCGCGTGCAGGTCGATGAGGACAAGGAAAGCTTTAATGTCTTTGCCTATCTAAAAGGTGGAAGCATGCGAGACAAGGAGCTCTTTTCAAAGGTTTTAGGAGAATTCTTTGCGCCAGTGGACAATCAACGATACCTCTTAGTAGCTCAAAAAGCCCCAGCCGGACAGTCCAAGTATTTCGTAGTCCCTAGTCTCTTTGAAAAACGCAAGGAAGATGCCCAGCTCTTCCAAAATGCCGTCGCACCGCATATAGGCAACTACCAACTCGTCTACACCCGCAACGAAGCAGGCAGAAAAATTCTGCTCGAAGCCAGACTCAAATCCCTAGCCAACAAAAACGACCGCATCATCACCAAGAAAAAGGTCAAAAGTGCGTTGAAATAAAAGGAAGTGAGCGTTTTCTGTTAGGAATATGATATAATAATAGGTAATTAAGAATTTGACAAAGTGGAGAGATAGTCTGAAAGATATTGTTAGTTTAAATAGACAATTCTGACTAGCAAAAGGAAGTTTTTTATGGCAAAGAAAAAAGATTTTTCTGAATTAACGAGGGTTCAAATCCCAGCAGCCTTGCACCTCATGCGTATAGGCTATACCTATCTTCCTCGGAATGGGAAGGAAATTGCAGAAAGAGATCCAGATACCAATATCCTTGTATCTGTTTTTAAGGAGCAATTTTTAAAATTTAACAACTACTCGACAGAGGATGACTTCGAGAGAGAACTGGCCAATATCAAGTTGGAACTAGATCAAAACGACTTAGGACGTTCTTTCTTTAAACGTCTGCAAGGTCAGGAAGATGCCATCTATATTGACTGGGAAAATCCTGAAGCCAACACCTTCCATCTGGCACTTGAGGTCACTTGCCAAAATGGTCAGGATGAATTTCGCCCAGATATCGTTATTTTTATCAATGGTTTGCCACTTTCTTATATTGAAGTCAAACAGCCCAATGCGATTCGTGATGGGAAGACCGGGATTCAATCAGAGCAAGATAGAACCAGATACCGTTTTGAAAATCGCAAGTTCCGTCGTTTCAACAATATCACTCAGTTGATAGCCCTCTCTGACAATTTGCCTTACATCAGTGGCCAAGGTCAACAAAAACAGGGGTCGTACTACGGTTCAAATGCCTATTCAAAAACCAAATTTAATGCCTTCAAGGAAGAAAGAAAAAAAGACTTCCGTCATTCCTTTATCACGTTAACCGAGGACCAAATCGACTTCGTCTTAGAAGATATGAATCGTTTTGCCCTTAAATCTCAACCAGAGTTTACAACAAACCTGAACCCTGATACACCTTGTAATGCCTTTCTATCTTCCTTGTACCAGAAGGAACGCTTGCTCTTTATGCTTCGCTTTGGTCTGGTCTATGTTGAAGAACAAAGCAAGGATGGGCAACTGCAACTGCAGAAGCACGTCATGCGCTATCCTCAGTATTTCGCGACACGTGCTATCGAAGAAACGATCGCAAAAGGTGTTAAGAAAGGGGTTATCTGGCATACCCAAGGTTCAGGTAAGACTGCCTTGGCTTTCTTCAATATCCGCTATCTGACCGACTATTTCTCAAAACAGGGAATCGTCCCTCAGTTTTACTTTGTCGTGGATCGTCTGGACCTGGCAGACCAAGCCTTTAAGGAATTTACCAAACGTGGTCTCAAGGTTAAGCGCATCAACAATCCTCAAGAACTCAATCAAAAACAAGACGGATATGATGTGGCTGTTGTTAATATCCAGAAGTTTAAGGATGATTCAGACCTGACCGACCGTTCTGGCTATGATCTCAATCGTCAAAATATTTACTTTATCGATGAAGCCCACCGTTCATACAATGAACGTGGTTCCTACCTGCCAAAACTCTATCAGGCAGATACCAAAGCTATTAAGATTGCCTTGACTGGAACGCCATTGATCACCTATAAGAAAGATGGCAAGACCAAGGAAAGTCATGCGACTACACGTGATATCTTTGGGGACTATATCCACAAATATTACTACAACCAGTCTATCGATGACGGCTTTACCCTTCGCTTGATGCGAGAAGATATCGAGACTTCGTATAAAGATAATCTTAGATCTATCAACGAAGAAATTCAACGTGGAGGCTTGTCCAAGGAAGATATCTTTGCCCATCCGCATTATGTTGAGCCTATGTTGGACTTTATCATCGAGGACTTTAATCGTGCTCGTGATCTGGTCTTTGATGATCAGACCATCGGTGGTATGATTGTCTGTGATTCGTCCAAGCAGGCGCGTGAGCTTGAAAAGCAATTAGAAGAACGTCGTCAAGCTGGTTCAATCAAGTTGACTTCGGCTCTCATCCTCCATGATGAGGGAGACAAAGAAGAGAAGAAGGACAAGGTAGACGCCTATAAGGAAGGCAAGATTGACCTGATCATCGTCTACTCCATGCTCCTGACAGGTTTTGATGCACCTCGTCTCAAGCGCCTCTACCTAGGGCGCAAGATCAAGGCCCACAACCTTTTGCAGACTTTGACTCGTGTCAATCGTCCATACAAGGACTATCTCTTTGGCTATGTTATCGACTTTGCGGATATTTCCAAGGAGTTTGACAAGACCAATCGTGCCTATCTGGAAGAACTCAACCAAGAGTATGATACAGCTCTGACTGGAGAAAATGGAGAGGATGTCTTTGGCTCGCTCTTTGTCTCAGCAGATGAGATTTCTCAAGAGTTGAGCAAGACCGAGCATATCCTCATCGACTATCCAACGGACAATCTGGAGTACTTCTCCCAAGCCATCAATGACATCAAGGATAGAAAACAGTTAATTGATTTACGAAAAGCCTTGGAGTCTGTCAAGCAGTACTACAATATTGCCCGTCTCTTAGGTTATGAACATCTGCTTGAGCAGATTGATATCGCGCAGATTTCAACCTTGCTCAATGTCCTCTCTAGACGGATGCTGACACTGTCTTTAATTGATAAGCCAGATGACTTCTCTAGTCGAACTCTCTTAAATCTTGCCATGTCTGAAACTAGCTTTAACTTTGTCAAGATTGCAGAAGAAGAACTCCGTCTAGCAGCCAATGACCTAGAAGATTTGAAACGTCGAGTTGCAAGTGGAATTAAAAACCAACGGGATGAAAAGGATCCGGAGTGGGTCTCTCTCTACGAAGAATTCCAGCGCATCATGAAAAAACATTACATCCATGGGCAAGAAGGTTTTACCATGGAAAATATCAAGGAAACGCAAAAAGACTATGAAGAACTCTTTAAGTCCGTTGAGGATTATCATACTCGTATGAGACGTTTGACCATGAACTTTAATGGAGATGAAATGGCAGCTCGTTCATACAAGCATGTGACCAACTCGACTATGGTCAATGAGTTTCTAGCTATTTACCATGTTATCAAAGATTCTAAGGTTAAATTAGACCATAGAATCGGTCAAAACCAAGGAGTTTTAGATAATGAGGAATATTTAAAGCGAATGATTCGCGAGCAAGCTCGAAAAGAAATGAAGAAAAATCAATCAGCTAGTAATATGACCAAACAAGATTTTGATAGATTGGTTGAATCACTATTTGAAGAATACGAACAGGAATACCAACACTAATGAATGAAACATACAAAGTCCAAGTCCAAGACTTGGTAGATGATTTGAAAGCCGTCTTTACCCACGCGGGATTAGGAGGAGAAGCGGGTGAATACAAACTCCTCACCCAGTCCTTCCTCTACAAATTTTTAAACGACAAGTTTTTGTATCAAGCCAAGGTTCTAGATGAGTCCAACACCTATGAAAACTTGTTGGCTATGAGTGAGGAAGACTATGACTGGCTTTTGGAGGATATCGGCACCAGCACGGCTTGGCTCAAGCCTGACCAGTTGATTGAAACTCTCCACCGCAAGCAAAACGAAGCGACTTTCTATGAGACTTTTGAAAATACTCTCAACCAAATCGCCATTGACAATAACGATATCTTCTCTGTCCATACGGACGGTGATACAGCCATTCGTCTCTTTGATGAGCGTTTGATTACCGATACTATCTCAGATAGCAGTAAACGGAACGAAGTCGCTAAAGCTATCATCAATCTTCTTGCTCGCGTTAAGTTTGATGAAACAATTTTTTCACAAGGTTTTGACTTTTTCTCAACCCTCTTTGAGTACATGATCAAGGACTACAACAAAGACGGTGGTGGCAAGTATGCCGAGTATTACACGCCTCACTCTGTTGCTAAGATTATCGCCGATATCTTGGTGGGAGATGATAAACCTCAAAACGTGCGGATCTATGACCCATCAGCTGGTTCTGGAACTTTGCTCATGAACCTGGCTAGTCGTATCGGTGTGGATAAAACCACTGTCTATAGTCAGGATATCTCGCAAAAATCGTCTAATCTCCTCCGTCTCAATCTGATCTTGAATGGACTGCAACACTCTATTCATAATATCGTACAGGGAAATACTATCATCGCCAACCGTCATCCTGAAAAGATGGACTATATCGTCTCCAACCCTCCGTTCAAGCTGGACTTTTCAGAGTGGCGTGACCAAGTGGAGACCTTGCCAGAAGCTAGTGAGCGTTTCTTTGCAGGTGTGCCAAAGGTTCCTGCCAAGTCTAAGGACAAGATGGCGATTTACGAGCTCTTTGTTCAGCATATCATCTACTCCTTGAAGCCAGATGGTCAAGCAGCTGTTGTCCTACCAACAGGCTTTATCACGGCCCAGTCAGGGATTGATAAGACCATCCGTCAACACTTGGTGGACAATCAAATGCTGGCTGGTGTCGTGTCTATGCCGTCCAATATCTTTGCGACGACAGGTACCAACGTTTCCATCCTCTTTATTGATAAGAAAAATAAGGGCGATGTCGTCCTCATCGATGCTTCGAACCTAGGAACCAAGGTCAAGGAAGGAAAGAACCAAAAGACTGTGCTTTCTCCTGAGGAAGAGCAGAAGATTGTCGAGACCTTTATCAGAAAAGAAGCCGTCGAGGACTTTTCTGTCACAGTCTCTTATGAGGACATCAAGGATAAAAACTACTCTCTCAGCGCAGGCCAATACTTTGACATCAAGATTGACTATGTAGACATCACAGCAGAAGAGTTTGAAGCCAAGATGACAGCCTTTCAAAACAAACTCTCAGACCTCTTCCAGCAATCGCATGCATTGGAGCAGGAGATTGAAGAGCAAATGAAGGGGTTGAAGTATGAGTGAGTTAAAAGCATTAAGTAGTATTACTTCTAAAATTGGAAGTGGACTGACTCCTAGAGGAGGAAACTCTGTATATACTGATAGTGGAATATCCTTAATTAGAAGCCAGAATGTTTTAGATATGGATTTTTCTACAGAAAATTTAGCATATATAGATGAGATTCAAGCTGAAAAATTAAATAATGTTATTGTTGAAAAGAATGATATTTTGTTAAATATTACTGGTGATTCTATTGCAAGATGTACAATCGTTCCAGAAGAGATATTACCAGCTAGGGTAAATCAACATGTCTCAATTATTCGATGTAAAAATACAGAACAGTCTAAGTATGTTATGTATTATCTTCAATACATAAAAAAATATTTATTACAGATATCAAAAGTGGGTGGAACTAGAAACGCACTGACTAAAGAAGCAATCAGTAAGTTACCTATCAAAATATCTGAAGATTGGAATAGAATTTCAACAATTTTAGATAATATAGACCGTAAGATTAAAATCAACAACCAAATCAACCAAGAGTTGGAAGCTATGGCTAAGACCCTCTATGACTACTGGTTTGTGCAGTTTGATTTCCCAGACCAGAATGGCAACCCCTACAAATCATCAGGCGGAAAGATGGTCTATAACCCAGAACTTAAACGCGAAATCCCAGAGGGGTGGGGGGTGGATAATCTTTTTGATGTCGCAGAAGTTCAGTACGGATATCCTTTTAGTACAGATTATTTTAATAGTACAGGTGACGGTGTTCCGGTAATTAGAATCAGAGACATTCTTGGAAATGATATTACTAATTATTCTACAGAAGAGGTAGAAGATAAATATAAAATTAATGTTGGTGATGTTTTAATTGGTATGGATGGGAATTTTCATATGAATTATTGGATTCAAGAGGATTGTTATCTTAATCAGCGAGTCGTAAAAGTAAATAGTGATAAATTACCTAATATGGTGCTTAAATATCAAATTGAACCTTTTATCAAATTGCGTGAAAAATCAGTCTCAAGAACGACAGTAGGTCATCTAAGTGATAAAGACTTAAAAGCAATCAATGTTATTCTACCTAAAGAGAAGCATTTATCTCCAATTTTTGAAAGGTTTGAAAATATATTAAAGAACATTATAATCAATAAGCAACAAAACCAAGAACTCACCCAACTTCGCGATTGGCTCTTGCCAATGCTGATGAATGGACAGATGAAGGTGGAGTAGGAATGATAGGAGGTGGTTTAAATGTTTAATGATAATGTTAGTAAAAAGTTTAAATTAGCATACTTTATCTCATCGTTTTTGTTAAGCTATCTATTTCTTATTATAATTATGTATGTTCAATATGTAGAGACAAATGGAAAAATATTTCCTGATTTTCAAATATTGGTAACTACAAAAAAGATAGCCTTCATTTTATTAATTATATTCTCTTTTTGCTCACTAAGTTCATTATTTTATGTAAAGCGTAAGATCTCAGAGAGCAGGGAATATTTGAGAATTAACTCAGAAAAAGGTCGATTAGGGTACTCTTATAATAATGGAAGCAGGGAGTTCATTTTAGGAGTATTATTACCTGTAGTTACGACAATTTCAGTTCCTGAAGCTCCTATAACAGGAATTGTTGGAGTGTTACTGATTCAGATAATTTTAGGTTATTTTTTCTGGAACTCAAATGAACTATTTGTTAATGTTCCCCTAATGCTCTTTGGTTATTCGTTAGTTGTGGGAAAGAAAGATAATCAAGATTTACTACTATTTATTCAAAAACAAGATTTAAAAAAATTATTAGGTAAAAATATAAATTTTGTTTATTTAGGAAGAGTTAAAGATAGTAATCTAGGTATTGTTGGTGAGGAAATTGGAAGAGAGTAAAATTTTAAAAAGAGTTGTTTTAGCTCAAGTAATTGAAGATGAAATTGTTGTGAAGTATTTAAATACTGCAGATAAAGAATTAGAGAAAATACAGGAGAATATAAAATCTCCAAGTAATGATAAATTAAAAGAAATAAGTGATTTAGGAACTTTTGATAATCCGAAGAGTTTTTCAATAGAAAAATTGACTATAGAAAGTCCTTATTATAAACTGGTTGAGCTTTTTAATATTAATTACTCAGAGCCAGAACGCAGATTGAAGAGTATTGATGATATTGATTTTTCAAATTCTCAAAATGGATTCAAGCCAAATCTTGTTTTATATTATTATTTGGAGAATGAAGAAGAAATCATTTTAATTGCGCCTTTAAATTTAAATAAATTACTGGTGAAAGATAAATTATTTTTAGGCTTAAAGAAGCATACTGGTGTTAATAATGGAATTGATATGATTACTCATGAAATTAAAGACAGCATAGAATTACCTATGTCAAGTTTTATTTGTATGATTTCTAAAAAAAATAATACCGCTTTTTCAATTAATGTTTATGATACTTTTAAAGTTGACAAACAATTTCAACTCTATGCTCATATAAATGACTATGCTGAAAAAGTTTTAAAACGCTTTAACAGCAGTGATCAAAATAAATTTTTGTTAACAACTAATAAAATTGAAGTCCAAATAGATGATATTGATTCAATCATGGACATTGTTACTGATAATGATGCTTTATCAAAATCATTATCATTTTATAGTGGTCATGGTAACAAAATGATCAATAAAATAACTGGTGCGAAATTATTGGAGGCAATAAATAGTTTGCAAGATCATGTTGGAGATGAAAATAACAAATATACTTTTGAAGATATTCCAAAATATGAAAATGATAAACTTACCGTCTCAGGAAACCAGATTAGAATATTTGTGGCCTTACTAAATAATCAGATTGTAGAAAAAATTCTCAATAATCAAATTGATTTACCTTATTTTTAGTTCTACATCCTAAAAATAGAGGAGGTCAGCAATCACTATGAGTAGTACAATTGTTGAATACAAAGACCTGATTGCTTTTCATCCAGGTCAATATATTGGAGATTTAATTGAAGATTATAACATGACTCAGAAAGAATTTCGGAGAAATTGGGGGCATCATCAAAGACAATTAGCCAATTAGTGAAAGGTGAGGAATCGATTAGCAATGAGATCGCTCAGAAGTTAGAGAAGTTTACAAATATTTCGATGAAAACTTGGCTCAATCTTCAAAACGCTTACGATGTAAAAATGGCGAAGTTCTTAGAGTAAACATGGTATAATGTCAATTATGAATAACAACAACCAACGTGCCCTTTGTCAGCAACTCTGGGCGGCAAATAAATACCTTGTTTTGAGCCATTCCAGCAATATTTACAAGGATATTCGTCAGTATCTCAAGCAAGAAGTGGTGGAGCTGAGTCAGGTTCAAGAGATGATTGACCGTGCCTGCCAGATTCCGAAACACAGGGGTCAGGTTTGCAATGCCTTCCAGCATATTTGGGGCTATTTTAAAAAGCAAGCCAGCCTTGATGAGCGCAGAGACTATATGCTCTTGCTGGATCGCTATCGCTTTGGTCAAGCTTCCAAGGAGGACTTGATTGCTCAGACGAGAGAGTTGCTTGAACGTTACCCAAATGCTTATCTGCAACATTCTACCTTGCTGAAAGGAGACTCCCATGAGACTTTGGCATGAGGCTTTGATTTCACAACTTCCCCGTCCTCAGCTCTTGGGGCAACATCGAGAGTGCTGCGCCCTGCGTGGCAATGGCTGGGGCAGAAAGCATGCGACGGTGGACTATGTCTTTACCCACTCGCCTTATCGTCTCTATGCCTATCATGACTTGATCATGGAGGAGATGGCGCGTCGTGGCTACAATGTCAGTCCGGAGTGGCTAGACAAGAACTACCGGGGCAAGACCTGTCCTCCTTATCAAGACTTAGCAGAGGAAAAACTAAAAAGTCCGATCTATAGTGAGCATGACAATGCCTACTTTGAGGAGTGTCTGGCTAATCTCCGTGAAAAGGGGATAGAGCTGGAGTAATAGTAAGGATTTTCTTAAATTTATAACTCTTTTCGTATTTTTCGAATAATAAAAATGAGAGAGTGGGACAGAAATCGGTAATTCGTTAGAATTCGATTTCGTCGTCCCACC
>CAUUTJ010000009.1:0-33278 GCA_963548045.1 uncultured Streptococcus sp. | reverse complement strand
TGATGTCGATCAAACGTTTGTGTGTACGCATTTCGAATTGTTCGCGAGAATCTTTATATTTGTGAGTCGCACGAATGATTGTGTAGAGGCTACGCTCAGTTGGAAGTGGGATTGGACCCGCAACTTGTGCACCTGTACGAGTAGCTGATTCTACGATTTTTGCAGCCGCTGTGTCGAGTGTACGGTGTTCGTACGCTTTCAAACGGATGCGGATTTTTTTGTTTGCCATCTTTTTCTCCTTTTCGTCTATTTAAGATAATAGGCTAGCTCCACAAGAAAACCGACGCGCGTTGCGTGGCAATGCAACCGAGCGTGTCGCAACCTCTTGCATCAAAGCTAAGGCTGTAATTTACAGCACCATAATAGAATAACACAAAGCCCCTGCGATTGCAAGGGATTTGACAGGATTTTTTTAATTTTTTAGATGAAACTGTTTTCGTACCTTTCTGAAACAAAAAAGACAACCTACTCTCAATTTATATATATCTTTTCCTATTAAATAGTTCATTAATAGTCCTTTTCTATTTGAAACTGATTTTGAGATTGGTTAATTAACACATCCGCCTCTTTTTCTGTTTCTTGATAATAACGGCGATATTGTCCACGTCTGATTTGATGAGTCTCACGAACAAACGAGGCTTCGCTTTTCCTCACAGTGGTATCTCTTCCCAGACGACGCTCCAACTCAGTTTCCTCATCCATGTAGAAACAAATGGTTTTGTCAAAAAGTTCCTTGGGTAGAAAACCCACAGACATCCCTTCGACTATCAGAATCGGTTTTGCTCCCGATAATACCTCACTAGCCTTCCAAGGTTCTTCGATTGTCAAGACATCCATACCTGCCTGCAGGGCGAGAATATCTCTCTTTAAACTTGCCAGTTCATGCGCCACTGGCAAACATGCTGTCACCTTTTGGCCCGGTATCTCTTTAGGCACTACCAAATGTCGTCCTGAAGTAATATAGGGATCTGTCTCTAGTAAATTTACCTTTTCAGCATCCAATGTTTGGTATAATTCTTGCGCAAAAATTGATTTCCCTGAAGCTCCGTGACCATAGATACCCAGCGTTTTTATTTTTCCCGACTCTATTTCAGATACTAGTCTTTTTATTAACTCTTTTTTCTTCATTCTCTCTTGACCTGTTCATAGCTTTCTTTCCCATCGTTAAGCTTTTCCCAAATAATGATTTCCCCGCTTTTAAGAGATTTTTGAACATCGATAATCCGCTGGTTAGAAGAGCCGCGGAACTGAAGCATGAGATTTCGCTTGCTTTTATCATACCGACCATCGACCAAGATATCAATCATTGACAAGAGCTCCAGTTTATCAGGTGTCTCCAACATCATCTCTTCCCAAGTGTAGCCCGTCCAAGACCAGATGTCTTTTTCCGGTAACTCTTTCCGAATGCGTTTAACGAGAGGCAAAAGAATTCCAGTATTCAGGAATGGCTCTCCTCCTAGCAAGGTTAAGCCTTGAACATAGGGCTGGGCCAAGTCTGCCATGATTTGTTCTTCTAATTCTGGCGTATAAGGAATTCCTGCATTGAAAGACCAGGTGGCTACATTGTAGCAACCTTCACAGTGAAACATACAGCCTGCTACATAGAGAGAATTGCGGACTCCTTCGCCATCGACAAAGTTGAAAGCCTTGTAATCAATAATACGTCCCTGACTAATCTCCTCACTCTTCCACTCGCCTGGTTTTGGTGTATTCCATGTCATCCTTCTACTCCAAGTCTATCCAATACCGCTCCGTCCCATTTCGAACATCCTCTAACTCCCCACCATTAGCTAAGATAACAGCTCGGCTGGCAGGATTTTCTGTGCTACAAGTCACCAAAGCACGATGAATGTTTTTCTCCTTAGCTACTTGAAGACCTTGATGGAGAGCTTCCTTAGCATAACCTTTTCCCCTTTCAGAAGGGCGGATGGAATAGCCGATATGGCCAGCATAATTCAGCAATCCCTCATTTAATCTCAACCGTAGATTTAAAAAACCTAAAGCATGATCTGATTCATCAAACAATACGAACTGAATTGATGGAACGCGATTTTCAGGCAAGTTTATTCCCATTTCTTTATTAAGGTTAGTTTCTAGCCAATTCTCATAATCAAAGTTCTCAGCATCCCAAAATCCACCATCGTGGGCTGATTGAGTCTGTTCAAACTCTGCCATCATGTTTAGAATGGTTCCTTTATCTGCCAATGTTGGTCTGCGTAATCCCATGTACTCCTCCCGCTATGAGAAAAGTGAGAGGGGACTCTCACTTTTTCTTGTTCTTATTTAAAAATTGTTCTCTAAGGCTGGCTACTCGATCTTTTTTATTGACTCCACCCTTTGAATGCTTTTCGTGGAATCGTTGAACCAAGGCCTTACCCTTATCGTCTAATTGATATTTTCCCATGCTATCTCTTTCTAATTTGTTACTTCATGCCCTGCTGTTTTAATAGTAGAACCGTTCATGTGTTTAACACGCGCAGCAATTTCCTTATGACGTCCATTCACCATCGGACGCGCTTGCGGATTTCCAAGATAGCCACAAGTCCGTTTAACAACATCGACTGTTTTAGGATCACTATTGCCACAGTTAGGACAGGCAAAACCTCTCTCGGTTGGATTAAAGTCTCCTTCAAAATCGCACTTGTAGCAACGATCAATCGGAGTATTAGTCCCTAGATAACCTACACGATCATAAGCATAATCCCAAACAGCTTCCAAGGCCTTTGGATTTTGTTGAAGAACTGGGTACTCACAGTAGTGGATAAATCCACCTGATGCACCCGCTTCTGGATAAACCTTCTCGAAGTCCAATTTTTCAAAAGGAGTTGGATTTTTTCGGACATCATAATGGAAGGAATTTGTGTAGTACTCTTTATCTGTGATGTCTGGAATAGAACCAAATTTCTCTGTATCCAGGCGACAGAAGCGGTCTGTTAAACTTTCAGATGGCGTTGAATAAATAGAGAAGTGATAGCCATATTGGTCTGACCATTCTTCTACTCGATGTTTCATGTCTCTAATGATATCAAGGGTGAATTCTTTGGCTTCTGGATTATTTTCCCAATTGTTGCCAAAGAAGACTGTCGCCACTTCATAGAGCCCGATATAGCCAAGCGAAACAGTAGCACGGCGATTCTTAAAGAGTTCGTCAACACTTTCTTCATTACCAAGGCGGCGTCCGAAGGCTCCGTATTGATAAAGAATTGGTGCATTAGCTGGAGTGGCTTCCTTGGTCCGCTCTACACGATAGACCAGTGCATCTTCTGCGATATTCATCCGCTCATTGAAGATTTCCCAGAACTTATTCATGTCGCCTTCAGACTCGAGGGCGATACGAGGAAGATTGACTGTTACCACACCTAGGTTCATACGACCAGAATTGACTTCTACTCCATTTTCATCCTTCCAACCTTGGAGGAAAGAACGGCATCCCATCGGAACCTTGAAAGAACCTGTCAACTCGACAATCTTATCATAAGACAAGACATCTGGGTACATGCGCTTAGTTGCACACTCAAGAGCCAACTGCTTGATGTCGTAGTTAGGTGAGCCTTCCTCTAAGTTAAGACCTCTTTTAAGAGTAAAGATGAGTTTAGGGAAGATGGCTGTACGATGTTCTGAACCAAGCCCCTTGATACGAATGTTCAGGATTGCCTTTTGAATTTCACGTTCAAAACGACTGATCCCTAAACCGAAACCAAGTGAAGTAAATGGTGTTTGTCCATTTGATGTAAAGAGGGTATTAATCTCGTACTCTAGAGATTGCATGGCATCATAGATGTCTTTTTGAGTTTTCTTCCATGCGTATTCTTCGCGCTTATCAGGTAGCACCCATTCCTCTGCATCTTTAAGGTGTTTTTGGTAATTTTTCTCTGCATAAGGAGCCAAAACTTCATCAATACGGTCTGCGGAACATCCCCCATACTGACTAGATGCGACGTTTGCGATGATTTGTGAAATTTGCGCCGTCGCAGTTTGGATAGATTTAGGACTCTCTACCTCAGCATTTCCAATCTTAAAACCATTTTCCAACATGCCCTTGAAATCAATTAAACAGCAGTTGGTCATCGGGGTGTAGGGGCTGTAGTCCAAATCGTGATAGTGGATATCCCCTTTTTGATGGGCATTAGCCACATGTTTAGGAAGCATTTGAAGTCCGATTGATTTTCCAACAATCCCCGCCGTCAAATCACGCTGGGTATTAAAAACATCGCTATCCTTATTGGCATTTTCATTGACAACTGCCTGATCCTTATTGAGAAGCTTATGAATACTAAAGTTGATATCTGTCGCTTTTGAGCGCTCAAAATCTCTTTGAGTCCGATAAGTGATATACTCCTCAGCCAAGGCATATTCTTTAGCTTCCAGCAACTCGTGCTCAACGATGTTTTGGATTTCATAGATTTTTACACCTTGCGGGAAACGGCTATGAATCTCTTCGACGATACGTTCAACTAGAGTACTAAGTCGTTTTTCAACCAAAGGGGTTACATCCATAACCTTTTCAGCAGCCTTATGAAGCGCTTTGTCAATCTTGTCTACATCAAAAATTACACGTCTGCCGTCACGCTTTTCGACGAATAACGTTGGATCAGGGACAGTCTTCTCTTCCAATACAATCATATCCATACCCTTTTCTTAAATATAATATTGATTCTAAAAAGTATTATATCACTAAAAAAATAAAAATCAATATCTTGTGTAAAAAAATAAAATTTTTTTAAAATTACACAAGATATTGATAATTTTATTTTAATTTGTAGAGTTTGAAATCTTTGTAATCACTTGGAACGGCTTGATAATTTTCAGCTAAAAGCTGCTCAACTTCTGTCCAAAGAGATGTTTTTGTATTCACTACAATCATCTTTGGTTGATTATCTCGAAGATCATTTACAAGCTTAGTACGATTTGCATCAAGTCCTGTATGCAATCTAGGAGATAGCAACTGACTTGCTGCTAAACGCTCACTAGCCTTATAACTACTTGTCAGATTATCCCATACATAGATACGATCTGTAGCCTGTGTTTCACTTTTAATCTTAGCTTCAATACTAGTGCGCTCTTTATATTGTTCTGCATGAAGCACATATCGTGAAACTACAGGAGCTAAAAATAGATAAACGAGAGCTAAAATTGGCAGATAGGCATTTCCTTTTACAAAAGTACCCCATGGTGACGATTCTTCTCTGCGTCTTCTACGACGGCTGGCTCCCTCTAATTCCCACGTGCGAATTCGAGTTAACAATAGAATAGACAAGAAAGGTAACAATTCAACCATACGACTACCATTGATAAGATCTGTAGAGAAAATTTCTAAAACTAATACCAAAATAACAGCTATTGCAGCAGAGATTGATAAGACTGATTGTTTCAATGGTTTAGATTGGAAGAGACCTGCGAATGCCAACGTCAATGCTCCAAGAGCAATTGCTAACAATCCGTAGAAAAGAAGATTGTCTAACAAACTTGGATTAGACGTAAAGCTCAAACTATCTACTGGATAGAGGATTTGGCTAATCGCATTTCCGAAGCTACCTTTATAAGCTGTATAGTAGCCGATTGGATAAAAGAAGATTGAAAAACCAAGACCCGCCGCAAAGAATTGATAGAGGCCATGAGTCAAGTTGTTGCTCCCAACATTAAAAGCAGTTACTGCAAAAAATAAGACAAATGCATATAAAGTTGTCACCAAAGGTGCAAAGAAAAATGCTAGAGCTAGGCTAATCCCAATACGTATGAAACCTTTACCATGATCTGGTTCTGCAAAGTAAGCAATCGCTAAACTGAGAGCGTAGAATAAGAACGGAAGGGCAAGAATAGTCGCATAGCCACCGCCAAAACTAAGAGCGCTGGCGAGAATATAAAAGACTGTCAGCACTTGTTGGGATTGTTTGTTTTGTCCCGTCAAGTTATAAGCCGAATGAAAAAGAAAGAATCCTGCACCTATTAAGGCTAACCAATTAAAGACTGCAAACAATAGACTGCCTTTGGTTAGATACTGTAAAAAGTAATAAAGGAGACCACTAGTTCCAAAGTAGTCAGAGTAGATATCTCCGCTCTGATGCATGGCCCATCCGATATAGAAATCCTGAGTCTGTTCTGGACTTAGCAAGCCTAATAAAAAGGGTAGGACCACAGACACAAGTACTACTAGCGTACTCAAAATTAGGATATTAAAAAATGGTAAGCGAGCAGGCTGACAAGTTTCAACCTCGAGTTGCTCCTCATTTGTTACTGGAGCTTCCTGACTTCCCACCCAATATGGATTCGATTCATCTTCTAATCTGCCATATACGTTCATTCATTCTCTCCTATATTTTAATTTGTTCTAGTATATCAAAAAGTCTAGTTCTTGTCAGCCTGCGGCGGACGTTTGCGTAACTTTTCAGATAAGAAAACAAAGCGTTCAATCTCATAAAAACGATGATAAGAAGCTTTTTTATAGTAGTCTAAAAAAGTTTTTTCCTCTACTGTCAGCATGGTTACCCCTCCTTTTCTCTTCATTCGAAAAAAGGAGAAAAATCTAAAAAAGCTAAATTCTCAAAAAGAGGATTCAGCACTTTTTAATCAGTTTTCTTTTCTAAGTTTTTTGAAATGCTACGATTTTTACCTTCCAGATACACCATCAAAATAGAGATATCTGCTGGGTTTACCCCAGAAATACGGCTAGCCTGACCAATGGTTTCTGGATTAATGAGTTTGAACTTCTGGCGCGCTTCTGTCGCGATAGAGTCAATATCATCCCAATCGATGTTGGCCGGAATACGTTTTTCTTCCATGCGTTTCATCTTGGCAACCTGATCCATGGCTTTTGAGATATAGCCTTCGTACTTGATTTCTGTTTCAATCAATTCGATAATCTTGTCATCTAACTCTTCAGCGGCAGGTCCGATGAAGGCAACCACATCTTGGTAAGAGACTTCTGGACGACGAAGGAACTCCTTGGCAGTGACTGCATCAGTCAATGGTTTGAACCCCATTGCTTCAACCTTAGCGTTAGTTTCCTTGACTGGTTTAAGTTTGATGCTGTCTAAACGCTTCATTTCATTTTCAAATTGATTTTTCTTGATTTCAAAACGAGCCCAACGTTCATCGTCAACAAGCCCAATCTCGCGCCCCATCTCAGTCAAACGCATATCGGCATTGTCATGACGGAGGATGAGTCGGTATTCAGCACGACTGGTCAAGAGACGGTAAGGTTCAATGGTCCCCTTGGTCACCAAGTCATCAATCATCACTCCGATATAACCGTCACTTCGTTTCAGGATCAATTCAGGCTTACCTTGGATTTTCAGAGCCGCATTAATACCAGCGATAATCCCTTGACCAGCAGCCTCTTCGTAACCTGATGTACCATTAGTCTGACCAGCAGTGAAGAGGCCTGATATTTTCTTGGTTTCAAGCGTTGCACGCAATTGATGAGGTAAGACCATATCATACTCGATAGCATAACCTGTTCGCATCATCTCTGCATTTTCCAAACCTTTGATAGAATGAACTAGCTCACGCTGTACATCTTCAGGTAGACTGGTTGAAAGACCTTGGACATAGACTTCTTCCGTATTGCGCCCTTCTGGTTCTAGGAAGAGTTGGTGGCGTTCCTTGTCTGCAAAACGTACAATCTTGTCCTCAATTGACGGACAATAGCGAGGCCCAACTCCCTTGACCACACCTGTAAACATAGGCGCACGGTGGAGGTTGTTTTGAATAATCTCATGGCTGGTACCATTGGTGTAAGTCAACCAACATGGCACTTGGTCTTTGACATAATCTTCATCACGTGAAGTGTAGGAGAAGTGATTTGGTGTTTCATCTCCTGGCTGAATCTCTGTCACATCGTAGTTGATAGAAGAAGCCTTTACACGTGGAGGTGTTCCTGTCTTGAAACGACCGATTTCGAGGCCAAGTTCCTTGAGATTGTCAGCGAGGTTAATAGAAGCCAGACTGTGGTTTGGTCCTGATGAATACTTGAGGTCTCCAATAATGATTTCCCCACGGAGGGCAGTCCCTGTTGTCACAATAACTGCCTTGGCAGCATACTCTTGATGGGTCGCTGTACGAACACCGACAACCTTGCCATCTTCCACCAAAATCTCATCAATCATGGTTTGACGAAGGGTCAGATTCTCTTGATTTTCAACTGTCTTGCGCATTTCCTTAGAGTAAAGCTCCTTGTCAGCCTGCGCACGAAGGGCACGAACAGCAGGTCCTTTCCCAGTGTTGAGCATCTTCATCTGGATGTAAGTCTTATCAATGGTCTTGGCCATTTCACCACCGAGGGCGTCAACTTCACGGACGACAATCCCCTTGGCAGAACCACCGATAGAGGGATTACATGGCATGAAAGCCAACATTTCAATGTTAATAGTCGCAAGCAAAACCTTGCAACCCATACGACTTGCAGCTAGGGATGCTTCCACCCCTGCATGCCCCGCACCGATTACAATAATATCGTATTCTTCTGTAAAATTATAAGTCATCTTCTCTCCTATTCGTTAAGATGGATGTGTCGTAATTGTCCGTCCCAATTTGGTAAGGTAGTTTTTAAAAATGCTGGCTTCAGATTAACAGTATATAGATCATCTAAAGCAAGCCACTGGCAAGGTAAGGGCTTCGCATCTTCTTGCATGGTTAACGGTGCATCTTCCAGCAAGTCCACTAAATAATGGAACTCGATATTATGATAGTGGACTCCAGCTTGTTCAAAGCGATTTTCAACAATGAAAGCTAACTGAACAGCTTTAGATGCGACACCAAGTTCTTCCTTTACTTCTCGAACCACAGCATCTTCAGTAGCTTCATCCACTTGAATGGCACCTCCAATTGTATAAAAACCATCCTCATCTTCTACAACTAACAAGCGATTGTCTTTTACAATCAAAGCGGTCGCTCTTACACCAAAAACTGTTTGGTTTGACTTGGTCCGAAAATCTTGTTCTTGCATGTAACTTCCTTTCTTAACGACACAAAAACAGTCAAAACTCCAAAGAAGTGCAGGACAAAAAGCCTGCAACATCCATGAGCTTTGACCATCATTTCTATTGCTTTTATTATTGTAGCAAATTGAGAAAATTTGTCAATCTATATGTACTGACAAACCTTGCCATCACGGTAGGCATTGTCAATCAAACCACCACCGAGACACTCTTCACCATCGTAAAAGACAACTGCCTGTCCTGGTGTAATGGCGCGTTGCGGCTCCGCAAAGATGACCTCGGCCTTGTCTCCTTTAACATGAACAGTTACCTTAGAGTCAGGCTGACGGTAGCGGAATTTAGCCGTACATTCTAGCGTAAACTCCTCTGGCATGTCACGAGTAAAGTGAACTTGACTAGCCTCTAAGCTAGTTGACATGAGCGCTTCATGATAGAAACCTTGTCCGACATAGAGGATATTCTTGCTCAGGTCTTTGCCGACAACGAACCAAGGGGCATTGTCCCCTCCGTGTTGCCCACCGATACCGAGTCCGCCACGCTGACCAATCGTATAGTACATAAGACCGGCATGCTCGCCCATATCGCGACCATCCACAGTCATCATGCGGCCAGGCTGGGCCGGTAGGTAGTTGCTGAGAAATTCTTTAAAGTTCTTTTCTCCGATAAAGCAAATTCCTGTCGAGTCTTTCTTCTTAGCAGTCGCAAGTCCAGCTTCTTCAGCTATTTTTCGGACTTCAGGTTTTTCCAAATGTCCCAGCGGGAACATGGTTTTTTGAAGTTGTTCTTGAGAAAGTTGGCTGAGGAAATAGGTCTGGTCTTTGCCATTGTCCACGCCACGAAGCATGTGAACGATGCCATTCTCATCACGCGCCACTCGAGCATAGTGACCAGTCGCCACATAGTCAGCCCCCAAGGTCATGGCATAGTCCAAGAAGGCCTTAAACTTGATTTCTTTGTTACACATAACGTCTGGATTTGGCGTGCGTCCTGCACGGTATTCCGCTAGGAAATACTCAAAAACGCGGTCCCAGTACTCTTTTTCAAAATTGACAGAGTAGTAAGGAATGCCAATCTGGTCTGCCACTGCAGCCACATCTTTGTAATCTTCGGTCGCCGTACAGACGCCGTTTTCATCTGTGTCATCCCAGTTCTTCATGAAGATACCGATCACATCGTAGCCCTGCTCCTTGAGCAAGAGAGCCGTCACCGACGAATCAACACCACCACTCATCCCCACGACAACACGTGTTTTAGAGTTATCACTCATGGTAAGTCTCCCATCTATTCGTTTATTCACGATTGAAGGTCGTGTGTGCTTCAACGATTGAAGGTCGCTTGAGCAAGATTCATTATAGCATGCTTTAAAAAAGATGACAAGGAAGATGGAGACAAATCTAGCAATCTCTTCTGTAAATACATAAAATTAAGAACTCAAAAAAGTAATTCATGCCTAAACCTCTATTCACTTTAAAAATTTATTTTTAAAATCAACTAAAAATGATATACTGTAATGAGGAGGAATGCGCACATGATTCCATACATATACCTTTATCCACGTGCGTAGAACTATTGTGAACAACTACAAAGATATACTAAAATCAAAAAATACCATTTTTGCTATTATAATTATTGCAGGTTTTGGACTTTTAACAGCCTTAGTCATTCATCAAGAACATGTTCAAGCAGAGAGAGGAAACATTGCTCTCATCAAACAACAAAAAAATCAACAAGATGTTGAACAAGTAAAAAATGCTATTAAAGACTTCAACATCGATTCTGAAAGCATAATAGATGATTGGAAAAAGATTCAGGAATTGAAACCAACCACTGATGCGGGTAAAAAGACACTAACAGACTTTCTTACTTCTACTGCCGATAAAGTCACAAAGCATTATACTGAAAAAGCTTTAAAATTAGATATAAAGGACTCTGATAGCCAGTTTCAAGATAAACAAACACTTGAAGCAGGCATCACTTCTTTACAAAAAATACTAGAAATCATTAAAAATATCAACTCTGCTAACGAGCAAACTTCCATTGAAGAAAAAATAAAACCAATTCAAGAACTGATCTCTAAATTCCAAAAACAAGTTGAATTCTTGACTAAAAAAGAAGAACAAAAATCTAACCAAAACGAAACAGAAACAGCTAGTAAGACTCAGGTAGTAGAATCCTACAATTCAGAAGATAGCAACTACAGTCCAACCTACACTGAATCATATGAAAGCATAAATAATTCTCAAACACCTGCAGCTGAGCAATATTCATCTGATAGTGCTGGCAGCGAAGGGAATCATGGCGTTGATACACGAGATCAATCTTCTAATTCTTCCGGTTCTCAGACAGAGGCTAATAGACATAATAATTAAACTAAAATTCGCGACTTAAACAGTTTAACTTACTAATTCGGGTGGAAAAATTCTGTAAAATCATCAACCTGAACAAATCTTCCGTCACTATTACTTAAAAATTGTCTCTCATTAAAAGGTACACAAAAAGAGCCATTCAAGGCTCTTTTTTTATTTTTTAGTACCAACCGTTGTTAAGCCAGAAGTTCTTAGCTTCAGTCCATGAACCATAGCGTCCTGCTACATAAGCGTCAGCTACACGTTCTTGGTTTTCTGCTGAATAGTCACCGTTCAAGTATGAATCTGTCAATTGGTAACGTCCGATGTAACGTCCGTTTGTAGCTGTATAGCTACCGCCTGATTCTTTTTGGGCGATCCATTCTTTAGCTTCTGCTTCTGAACCACTTACAGTTGAAGCTGGAGCTGAATAGCTTTCTTCAACTACAGGCGCTGCAGGCGTTGCAGGTTTGTAAGTAGCCTCATATGTAGTTTCTTCTACAACAGTCTCAGAAACTGCTGAAGTTTCTTTGACTTCTGCTACAGGAGCTTCTGTTGTAGTTGAAGCAGCTGGAGCTTCACCGTCGATAACCAATACTTGGTCAACATAGATAAGGTGAATGTTTTTAATGTTGTTCAATTTAGCCAATTTTTCAACTGTTGTGTTGTGAGTTTCAGCAATTTCTGAGAGAGTATCTCCAGCTTTGACTGTGTAAGTTTTTGATTCTTGTGCAAAAGTTAATGATGGTGCTAGGAAAGCAAGTACTACTGCTAATCCCGCAAATTTAGTTTTAATGTTTGATTTCATTTAAAAAAGTTTCTCCTTCTTTCTTATACTACCATGATACCCTTCTATTATTACTATTTGTTAACGATTTTGTGTAGAAATGTTACAGAACTGTGATTTATTTACCTAGAAATAGCCTTTTTTGTTACAAAAGCCTCGTTATTAAAGGCTTTTTGGCATTTTTTTAGATTTCAGAACGGAATTAAGCACTTGAAACCAATCTTTGATATAATAGAAGTAAGAATCTTTTTAAGGGGAAACAGATGCAATCACTTCGTTTTCAATCTGTCTTTGATATCATTGGTCCAGTTATGATTGGTCCATCTAGTAGTCATACAGCAGGAGCTGTTCGTATCGGAAAAATCGTTTCATCAATCTTTGACGACACTCCTACTGAAGTCGAGTTCCAACTTTTCAATTCTTTTGCCAAAACCTATCGCGGACATGGGACCGATCTTGCCCTCGTCGCTGGAATCTTAGGAATGGATACAGATGACCCTGAAATTCCTAACAGTCTGGAAATTGCCCACAAACGTGGTATCAAAATCGTATGGACCATCCAAAAGGATAGTAATGCTCCCCACCCAAACACCACGAAAATCACTGTGAAGAACGATCGTAAGACTATCAGTGTAACAGGAATCTCAATCGGTGGTGGTAACATCCAGGTGACAGAACTAAATGGCTTTGCCGTATCTCTCAACATGAACACCCCCACCATTATCATCGTTCATCAGGATGTCCCTGGTATGATCGCTCATGTGACTGAGGCCTTATCGCGCTTTAATATTAACATCGCTCAAATGAATGTAACTCGAGAAAAAGCTGGTGAGAAAGCCATTATGATTATCGAAGTTGATAGCCGCAACTGTGAAGAATCTATCGAAGAAATTCGTAAAATTCCTCATTTACATAATGTCAATTTCTTTCAATAGGAGAAAATATGTTTTACTCTATCAAAGAATTAGTCGAACAAGCCGACTTAGACTTTCAAGGAAATGTTGCTGAACTCATGATTTCGACTGAGTTTGAACTAACTGGGCGTGAACGTGAAGAAGTTCTTCTACTCATGGAACGTAATCTTGAAGTCATGAAGGCTTCTGTTGAACTCGGTCTCAGCGAAAAGAAATCTCGTAGTGGTTTAACTGGTGGAGATGCAGCCAAACTCGATCACTACATCAAAAAAGGAAAAACACTATCAGACTTCACTGTCCTATCTGCAGCCCGTAACGCTATCGCCGTTAACGAACACAATGCCAAGATGGGATTGGTCTGTGCAACTCCTACTGCTGGTAGTGCCGGTTGCCTTCCCGCAGTCCTCACAGCTGCTATTCAAAAGTTGGGTCTAACTCATGAACAACAACTAGACTTCTTATTTGCTGCGGGTGCTTTTGGCCTCGTCATTGCGAACAATGCTTCTATCTCAGGTGCCGAAGGTGGCTGTCAAGCCGAAGTTGGTTCAGCTTCAGCCATGAGCGCTGCTGCCCTAACCCTAGCTGCAGGCGGAACGCCTTATCAAGCGAGCCAGGCCATCGCCTTCGTTATCAAAAATATGCTTGGTCTTATCTGCGATCCCGTTGCAGGTTTGGTTGAAGTTCCATGCGTTAAGCGTAACGCCATGGGAGCAAGCTTCGCCTTTATCGCAGCTGATATGGCCTTAGCTGGTATCGAATCAAAAATCCCAGTTGATGAAGTGATCGATGCCATGTACCAAGTTGGCTCTAGTCTCCCAACTGCCTTTCGTGAAACCGCCGAGGGTGGTCTCGCAGCCACGCCAACAGGCCGTCGCCTTCAAAAAGAAATCTTCGGTGAATAATTTCAAATTACTAGGAGAATCAATGTCATCTCTGTCAGCCATTTTTTTTGATCTAGATGGAACCCTTGTAGATAGCTCAATCGGTATTCACAATGGGTTCACTTATACTTTTGAACAACTTGGAGTCCCTAGTCCAGATGCAAAAACCATCCGTGGCTTTATGGGGCCACCATTGGAAACAAGTTTCGCTAGTTGTCTCCCAGCATATCAAGTTGAAACAGCTATCCAACTTTATCGTTCCTATTATAAAGAAAAGGGAGTTTACGAAGCCCAGCTTTTCCCACAAATCAAGGAGTTACTCACTGAGCTAGCTAAACAATACCCACTCTATATCACTACGACGAAGAACTCACCAACCGCAGTTGATATGACTAGCCATTTTGGAATTGACCGTTTCTTTGATGGTATCTATGGTTCTAGCCCTCAAGCGCTGCACAAGGCAGATGTTATCCGTCAAGCATTGACAACTCATAATCTAGACCCAGAAACAGTGGTTATTATTGGAGACACCAAGTTTGATATGATTGGCGCCCAAGAAACAGGCATTCGAAAACTGGCGGTTACTTGGGGATTTGGCGATGATAAAGAACTCATGAACTTTCAACCTGACTGGGTTGCTCATCAACCAACAGATATTTTAGTTCAACTACAATAGAAGAACTAAACAAAAGCACTCCAATTAAATTGGAGTGCTTTTTAACTTGTTGGTAACAAAATACAAAAAGTTCAAACAAGATACAAATGTAAAACTAAAATCTTTTAGTTCTTGTCAGAATCTTCAAATGGTGTCACCTCGATGACTTCTTCAACATTAACTGCTTGAGGTTCACTATAGTTTACTACCTTAGTCTCTTTTGTTGGCATAGCATGTAAGATCATAAGGGCAATCCCTCCCATAGGGGCGAAGCGAAGGAAGATAAAGGCCCAATGGAATCCAGCATCACGCAAACGGCGAACTGATAAAGCTAAAGTCGGCACTAAGATTGCTAGGAAGAAAACTGCATAAATAATAACAACTAAGCCCAACACCATAAAAGTAGCTTCGCTCACTGTTTCGCCTACTGAATCCATCACGGCACTAAGAAATACAGTGTAGAAATAGATAATCCAGAAAGGAATAGAAAGGATAGAGTTTCCTAGCCAAACCCACCAGTAATCTGGCCGCGTTGAACGTCCAGTGAACTCTGCATAATTCTTAAAAAAATTCTTATATGCGTTAATCATATGATTCTCCCGACTTTAATTTTCATCAATATAGCTAACTATTCAGTTATAGAACACTCCCAAATCTAGTAAGAGACTTGGGAGTGTTAGTAAATGGTTCATCAAGACTCAAGAAGTTCGATTCAAGATTGAAACTTCTTCGTTCTTGTAGCATTCTTCAGAAAGTTGAACTTATCGTTAGTCCTTTGATGGCATAGCTAGAAGCACCAAAAGAGCGATACTTCCAACAAATGGAACAAAGGCAACGAAAATGAGTGCCCAATGGAAACCAGCATCACGCAGACGACGAACTGTCAATGCAAGTTGAGGCAAGAAAAGTGCCAAACCAAAAATGAAATAAATAAATATGAAAAGACCCAAAGTCATAATAGCAGCTTCGCTATCTGGATTTGCAATTGCACTACCGTAGACTATGTAAAAAGGAATAGCAAGGATAATGTTTGCCAACCCAATCCACCAGTAATCCGGACGTGTTGAACGTCCAGAGAAATCTACATAACCTTTAAAGAAATTTTTAATTGCGTTAATCATAAAATACTCCCGACTTTTATTTTCATCAATATAACTAACTATTCAGTTATAGAACACTCCCAAATCCAACTAGAGACTTGGGAGTGTTAGTAAATGGTTCATCAAGACTCAAGAAGTTCGATTCAAGGTTGAAACTTCTTGAGTCTTGTATCTTTTTCAGACAGTTGAACTTATCGTTAGTCCTTTGATGGCATAGCTAGTAGCACCATAAGGGCGATACCTCCAACAAATGGAATAAAGGCAACGAAAATGAGTGCCCAATGGAAACCTGCGTCACGTAGACGACGAACTGTCAATGCAAGGCCAGGCAAGAAGAGTGCCAAACCAAAAATGAGATAAACAAATCCGATTAAGCCCAAAGCCATAATAGCAGCTTCGCTATTTGGATTTGCCATTGCACTAGCGTATACCATGTAGAAAGGGATAGAAAGGATAATGTTTGCCAACCAAATCCACCAGTAATCTGGGCGTGTTGAACGTCCAGAGAAATCTACATAACCTTTAAAGAAATTTTTAATTGCGTCAATCATAAAGTACTCCTATTTGCTTTTATAGTTATATTTTACCATAAGTGTAAACACTTGACAAGCAAGCACCTGATTCACAGAAGCTCACTCTAAGTTAAAAAAGATACTATCTGCTCCTTCTCTAAAAGAAGTCGCGGATAATATCTTATCTATTTTAGTCAGCATGAGTTGTTTCGTTTGCAAAACTGATAATGGCTCTCTTCAATTCAGAACCCTGCATAGTACGGAATTCTTCAATCTTTTGATTGATCATTTCAAGAGGCATTACATTTACCTTACCAACAAAGATTTTGTCCATTACTTGATTGTCTACTAGTTCGGTTGAGACAAGTAATTCCTCATATAGTTTTTCACCTGGACGGATCCCTACTTCTACGATTGGAATTTCATTTTCAGTATGACCACTGAGTAGAACCATTTTCTTAGCCAAGTCGTAAATGCGTACAGGTTTACCCATATCAAGGATAAAGACTTCCCCATCCTTGGCATAAGCACCCGCATGAATCACCAAACGACTAGCTTCTGGAATGGTCATGAAGTAACGAGTCATGCGGAAGTCTGTCACCGTTACAGGTCCGCCTTCAGCAATCTGACGTTCAAAGACAGGAATCACACTACCACGACTACCAAGTACATTACCGAAACGAACCGCACAGTAGGTTGATTGGCTACGTTGATTAAATCCAGTCACAATCAACTCAGCAACACGTTTTGTTGCTCCCATTACGTTTGGTGGATTAACAGCCTTATCTGTCGAAATCATAACCATTTTTGGAACTCTAGCAGCGTCAACTGCTCTGGCAACATTATAGGTTCCAAGGATATTGTTCTTGAAGGCTTCTTTGGGATTGCGTTCCATCATCGGAACATGTTTATGGGCTGCAGCATGGTAAACAATAGCTGGTTCATACTGTTCAAAGACTTGAAGCAAACGGTCATAATCTTGAATATCGGCAATGACAGGAACAAAGTCAATCTCTTGGTACTTACGAATCAATTCATGGTAAATCAGGTAAATAGAATTTTCCCCATGTCCTAACAAAATGACACGTTCAGGATTGAAACGACTAACCTGACGACAAATTTCTGATCCAATCGAACCTCCGGCACCAGTCACCAGAATCGTTTTACCAGTGATTTCAGAACCTAGACGTGATTCATCAAGTCGAATCTCTTTACGTCCCAAAAGGTCTGTGATATCAATCTTCTGGAAACTACCTGCTTGAGGTTGGATGCCTTGTACTACTGATTCAATCATAGGCATCTTATAGCATTTTACACCGATATGGTTACACATTTGCAGGATGCGTTCATACTCAGATGGATCTAGAGACGGAATCGCAACAATAACTTTTTCAACTCTGTAGCGTTTTGCCAATTCTGGTAAATCATCATAAGAACCCAAAACTGGGATTTTCCCAAGCTTTTGCCCTTTTTTCTTTTCATCATTATCCAGAATTCCGACCAATTCGAGGTCACTGGTAGGATGTTGGTAACTGTCCATAAAGAGCGCGCCACCATCACCCGCACCAATCAAGAAGGTACGACGGTGTTCTCCTTCGCCATTTCCCTTTTTACGTCTTGAGTAAATCAACTGCCAAGTGATACGAGGAAGTAGAATCAAGAAGGTTGTTAATAGGATAAAGAGTACGATAAAGCGGACAGAAAAGAGCGGCAAGAAAGCATAGCAGATCACATAAGATAAGATACTACTGATAGTTACTCCGAAGAAAATCTTCATGAAATCTGTAATTTTGCTATATCGACTAATACTAGCATTAAGACCCCAGAATCCAATCATAAGTTGGTAGAAAAGGAAGGTTAGACCTGTGTAAATGACATAGTCTACCGGGGCTGGATTGATTAATCCATAAAATAGAATATAGGAAACAATAATTGATAAGACCATACTGGCAATATCAAAAAATCCCCAAAAAATTTGTTTCTGTTGTTTATTTAATACTTCAACCAGATCAATTACATAATCTGTCATTTTTTTATTCATGTGAATGGTATCCTCCTACACAAAATCACATTTTCTAGAAATTATAAAATCTTTCTTTAAAACCCTAGTAGCTAATTCCTACTTATTTTTTCTTAGGAGTTTTAAAAAGATAAACTGTCGTACAAATCCTGGACAGAGAGCAACAACAACTTGGATTAAAACACTTTTCAGGTATTCGCCATAAGAAATCTGCCCACGTTCATACATTCTTTTACGTGCTTGTCGATAAAGTTTGAGATAGCGAAGGCCACCACGGCGTTCAAACATTCCTGCTCCCACGCGCACCTTACAAAGGATTTGATCCACATTCCCAGTTCGAGCTCCGGCACTAATCATATTGAGCCATAGAAGGTCATCTTCCATATAAAGTCCATCTTCGTAGTTACCCGCCTTGAGCACCATCTCTTTTTTGAACATAACTGTCATGTGATTAAAGGCACTTCTCATACGTTGGTAAACAATGATATCCTCATGCTTAATCGGTACACGACGGTAAGATACAATTTCATCAGGCTGGTCGATAAATTCAGCGATATGACCACCTAGCAGGTCCAAATTTTCTGTTTCCATCAATTTAAACTGTTGCTCGAAACGATCTTCAACAGCAATATCATCCGTATCCATACGGGCAATGACATCATATTGGCACTGTGTAACACCATACTTGAGTGCCAACCCTAGACCACGATTTTGCTCAAGCGGACAGCGTTTGATTGGAATGCTTGACTGTGCTTCCAATTCCTCCAAAACTTGATATAGTTCAGGTGTCAGTGGTCCGTCTTCAACGATAATCACTTCGCTTGGTTGGAGTGTTTGGTGTAAGATACTCTCCACTGCCTCTTTCAAAAAGGCTGGGTTCTCTTTGATGTAGACTGACATCAAGACACTAAATTTCCGATTTTCAGACACAGCTTTTCTCCAATGTATAGATTTTCTTTCACTATTTTATCACAATTTTCCTGACTTTCCTATTTTTATTTGAATACAAGAAAAAAACTAGTAAATCTATCAAACTTTTTTCAATGATTTTTTCGCAGCTAAAAGACGGATTCCCTCACGCCATCTTGACATCTATAGGAAAAAGCCTTAAAATAAGCTGTTATCAAAATCAGTTTGTTGAGGTTCACATGAAAAAACGATCACTCTTTTTTATTCTAGGAATCATCTTAATTGGGGCAGTCTTAAGAGCTCCTTTTACTGCCTTACCAACTATTTTAGGAGATATCGCCCAAGGTTTAGGAGTTGAGGTCAGCTCACTTGGGATTTTGACGAGTCTTCCTCTCTTGATGTTCGCCCTCTTCTCCTCTTTTGCGAGTCGCTTGGCTCAAAAGATTGGACTCGAGCATCTTTTCACCTATAGTCTTATCGTCTTGACCGTCGGTTCAGTGATTCGTATCTTCAATCTCCCTCTGCTCTATCTGGGAACCTTACTTATCGGAGCAAGTATCGCTATTTTCAACGTGCTTCTTCCTAGTGTCATTCAGGCAAACTACCCACAAAAGATTAGCTTCCTGACAACGATTTATGTGACGACTATGGGAATTGCCACTGCTCTTGCTTCCTATCTCTCAGTCCCCATTACTCAGGCAACATCCTGGAAAGGCTTGATTCTCTGCTTATCCTTAGTCTGTCTACTAACCTTATTGGTCTGGTTCCCCAACCATGGTCACAATCATTTCTTAGAAGGACATGAGAAAAAACAAGAGAAAGAAAATATCTTAAAAAACAAGCAAGTTTGGGCTATTATTGTATTTGGGGGGCTTCAGTCTTTACTCTTCTATACCTGCATGACCTGGTTACCAACCATGACCATCAGTGCCGGACTATCTCATACAGACGTTGGCCTACTGGCTTCAATCTTCTCACTAATTAGCATTCCCTTCTCTATGACCATTCCAAGTTTAACGACGCGTCTGTATAATCGTCACCGTCAAATCATGTTAACAGTCATCTCTCTGGCTGGTATGTTAGGAATCGCCATGCTTTTATACCCAAGCAACAGTTTCTTATACTGGTTGGTGGCGCAACTCTTAATTGGTACAGCCTGCAGTGCTCTTTTTCCTTATCTCATGGTCTGTTTCTCTATCAAAACCAGCTCTCCTGAAAAGACAGCTCAACTATCTGGTCTTGCCCAGACCGGTGGTTACATCCTAGCTGCCTTTGGACCAACTCTCTTTGGTTACAGTTTTAACATCTTCCAGTCTTGGGTTCCAGCAGTAATGACTCTTCTAGTAATTGATATCATCATGACAATCGCCCTCTTTATGGTGGATCGAGCTGATAAAATCCTTTAATCTTCTAGTTTTTACTAGAAGATTTTTTATATGTAAAATTTTTATACATATTGCTTGACAGGGCTTTCATTTAGATGTATGATGTATGTGTAGAATAATTATATATAAAATTTTTATATACTAAAAAGGAGGTGCCCCATGTATTTTCCGACATCAGCGGCCTTGATTGAATTTCTCATCTTGGCCATTCTAGAACAAGGGGATTCCTATGGTTATGAAATTAGTCAAACCATTAAACTCATTGCCAAAATCAAGGAATCTACCCTCTACCCCATCTTGAAAAAACTGGATACCAACCGCTATCTGACTACATACTCTCGCGAATACCAAGGTCGGATGCGGAAATACTACTCCTTAACAGAGATTGGAGAGGAGCAATTGCTTGTCCTTCGAGAAGAATGGACACTCTACACTGACACTATCAACGGCATCATAGAAGGGAGCGTTCGCCATGACAAGAACTGAATATTTGAATCAGCTTGAAGCCTATCTGATGAAGCTTCCTCAATCTGATCGTATCGAAGCCATGGACTACTTCAAAGAACTCTTTGATGATGCTGGTCCAGAAGGTGAGGAAGAACTCATAGCTAGTCTCGGTAGTCCAAAAGAGGCTGCCCATGACATCCTGACTACACTTCTTGATAAAAAAATCAACGAAGAAAATTCCAATAAGAACAACCGTCAGGTTTTACAAATCGCAATCCTCGCACTTCTTGCGGCTCCTATCGGCATTCCTGTGGCAATTGGTCTCCTCATGGTTATCATCGGGATTTTTATCGCAGCGATCAGTGTACTTTTAACCTTCTTTGCTGTATCAGCAGCTGGAATGGTGCTCGGAGCCATCCTCCTATTTGAAAGCTTCTACGTTCTGGCTGAATCTACATCTGCCTTTATGCTGATTTTTGGTGGAGGTTTACTGGCAATCGGAGCTTCGTCCCTAGTTTTGCTAGCAACTTCCTATGTGACCCGTTTCTTTGGAATACTAGTCCTTCGACTCATTCAGTGGATTCTTAATAGAGGAAAGAGAGGTGAAAGTCATGCGTAAATTAACAAAAGGATTTCTTATCTTTGGTATTGTCACCAGTATCATCGGTTTTTCCATGATGATCATCGGTATCCAAACTGATGGTGTCAGAAGCCTCCTTGCAATGTCTCAAAATCCAGTATTTGAAAGTCGAATGGAAGAATTCACATTTGATCAAGATATCGAAAATCTTAACATCTCACTAACACAACATTCGCTAGTCATCACGGAGTCTAACGATGATAAGATTCGCATCCAGTATCATCCAACCATCTCTGAAAAAGAGAACCTTCAACACTCTATCAAAGAGAAAAGTCTTGAAATAACTGATACAAAATCAACTACACGTCGCTCTATAGGTTCTAGTATCGAGGGTATCCTCTTTATCGCAAGCGGAGTCTCTAGCCGCAACGATGAAGTTGTCCTCTCATTACCAAGAGGAAAGGACTTAAAAAATCTTACAGCCCAAGTCGACCATCGTATCCTTTCGATTTCCAATGCAAAACTCAACAATGCCAAGATTCAATCAAATGGATATCTCCTTCGTATCACTGATAGTGAGATTAAAAATAGCCAACTAACCACAGCTGGAATTGTTAATGTATTTGAAACCAGTCTGACTGATAGCCGCATCCAAGCAGAACATGAACATATCTCTGCTGACGACATCCAAGTCCATGGCAGAGTGGAATTAGAGTCAGAAAAAGACATGACCCTAAAGCTAACCCAAAAAGAATTTGACAGAATTAATGTAGAACTTTCTTCTGACCATGGTTCCATCTATCATCGTAGTCGGGAAGGATATAATCCGTATGAGGAAAACAAGGAAGACGAAGAGTTCTCTAATCCTTACAAATCAGAGAAAAAAGATACACAAGATTTACTTGTAGCAAAAGCTGGTCGAGACATCAATCTACCAAAAGAGGATGTTCGCTCGCCTTCTTATAGACATCATGAATAAAAAGTTACTAATCAAAAGGGAGGTCTCATCATGACTCAAGAATGGTTTGAAAGTGCTGATTTCGAGAAAACAGCCAACAATGATAAAAAAGAAAGTCCATCTGACCCAGTCATTCCCGTGGAAGAACTAAAAGAAAAAGAAGAGTTGGCAGTAGTTGAAGAAAATCCTCAAGACAAGCCCGAAGAACAGGATGCTGATTTAGAAAAAGTAGAGACTGAAGAACAAGAAGAAGCTGAAGATAAACTGGCAACAAAGACAGACCAGTCAGAAGAGCCTGTCAAAGAAGCACCTCAGCCTAGCAAATCTTTGGAAAGTCCATTTGTCCCAGATCCTGTACCTACAAAAACGGTAATCTTCAAAGAAGAACTAGCTGACTTTTGGATTTGGTTACAAGGTGCCCTTAAAGAACCGACAGCAAGGTTCGATACAGATAAAAAACACAGTTACACTGCCTTTGCGCTCCTAACTATCTTTTCTGCCACGAGTTTCCTCTTTACAGTTTATCACGCCAAGCAAGGCTACTACGGCCGCATGGCAGCCATCGACTCTAAAGCTCTCCAGCATCTCCCTTCACTAAATCTCTTTTCTATCTTCTCCATCCTGGTAGCGACAAGTTTGTTCTTCTTCTCTATCCTCATGGGTGGATTTGTAGTCAAACGTTTTGTCGATCAGGACAGTGATTGGACATTGGAAAGAGCCTTTCAAGTACATAGCAGACTCTTGGCTATCCCAATTCTCTTGACAGGTATTGCTAGCTTCTTTGCCTTCTTTAACGGTCTACGCTTTGCGGCTCTTCTCTGCCTCATTAGTATGGGCATGGTTCTACTTGGTAACCTCTATATCATTTCAAGACCTAGCAAGGACAGTCAAGTTGACTCCTTCTATCGTCTCCTCTTGGCATTCCTAGTCAACGGTGGCATTCTATTTCTATTCTTCCTAGCAGAAATGGCTCTCATTTTTGACTATCTTCGAATCCTTGCTTTCCTATAAATAAAATCCCAGCTACCTAAAAATAGCTGGGATTTTTTCTTGTTTGGACCATACCTTATGATCTGTCTTGAAGTTTTACAAAAGAGCTATTTGCCTTTTCGTTTAGATCTTTTGAATACTCCTGTGATATTTGAAAATGCACTTTTGGCAAAATGTTCCACTTTACCTTCGACCTTTTGAATGGGCTTTTGAAGATAACTCTTAAAAACATCAAATTGAGCATTAAATAGTTTAAAGAAAACTTGTATCGTCATCTTTTTTTGTTCAGATGTTAGACGAGTCATATTATTAACAATGTTGATAATCTTCTTCGGAGTATCAACGGTGATATCTGCAAACTTGTTGATACCTGACTCCAAAAAGACATCAAAGATAACATCTGAAAACTCTTGCTTTTCATCATGACTCATGTTTTCTAACCAACTCGAAATGACCTTGTCAGCATGGATACTCAGCTGAGATTGACTTTCAACTTGGACGAAGTCTATTTGACCCACTTCCCAAGAGAAAGTATCGTGTTGAAGAAGCAAAATAGCGTTACTCTTGACAACTTGCGCATTCACCGGTGGCTCCAATAAGACGCTCACCATTGAGTCTTGAGGAATGTAGGAGGCGATTCTATCTTTTATTCGGAGAAATCCTTCTGACTCCAAAAGGGACTCATGAAGGCCCGGAGCATCAAAGGCATAAATTCCTGAGACAGAATTTTGTTTTTCTTCATCAAGTTTTGAGCAGGCATAAATCGCAAGATTGCCTCCCTTAGAATGCCCCGACACAATATACTCTCCTGGATACTCCGTCATCCGCTTCTCTAAGTATTGATGGGCTGATTGTTGGGCTGGGACCTCATGCATAAAGGTCATATGGAAGTCTTCTTTCCAGCCAATTAGATTCTCATCTGTACCTCGAAAAACAACCAAATATTTTTCGTTCTCGAGACGATAAGTTATAGCTGAAAATTGACGATCAATCTTCGAATCAATTTTATTAATAAAATCGAAAGCTTCGATAGCCCCGTATCGCTCACTGCTTCCAAGAATTCCTAGGAGTTCGATCCTTGGAGTTGTGATAACCGATAAAATTTCTCCCTTGTCGCCATTGATTGCAGTGTAATGCTGCGATATTTTCTCTAATGATATCTCGTCGTCCGTAACAATTTGCTCAAAAGGTAAATAGGCTACTTCTGTCAATGCAAGGACATCTAAATCTTTAAAAAAGACTTTGTCAAATGAGTATGTTTTCAACCCCTGAGCATAATCAATGATGTTACTCATTCTACCCTCCCTATCCTTTTATTGCTGTTCTCATCCTTATTCGAAATGGATTCAAAAATAATACTTAACGCAAGTAACAATACCCAAAATGGAGCAAACCATAACATTGCCAAATTCAACAGAAACATCAGATACTTCCAGTTGGTTTTTACTAATAAAGTTGGAATTAAAAAACAGAAAAACAAGAGTCCACTAACAAGTGAAAAGAATATTCCAAATGATGCTTCTAGAGTATATATTGGAGAAAGAACTTCATAAGTATTCAAAATTGGAACAACAAGGGCTAGTACAAGCGCTAATAAGACAGTCATCACTAAAACTGCAATGTTCACTAATTTTGAATAACTTGCTTTGCTGTTTAACCAATTATTCCATTTCTGTATGTTTGAACGATCTTCCTTCTGCCTTACTTTTCCTGTATCTGTGTAGGTATAATAATTGGGGATATGTGCCCAGTACATTCTTTCAATCACGGTTGCAAAAAAGTTTGAGCGAGATTGAAAAGGTTGTAAGAGTACATTTTTTTGTTGCCCCAAATGTCTTTTAAACAAAGGCAAAAAACGGAAAGGATCATGATTGGAATAGAAGTTTATGAGACTATCATCATTCTTTAAAAAGTTAGACTGTTTCAAAATCTCTTGGCTACGTCGATTAAAGGTCCACCAAGGGGAAGTCGCAGAAAATGTTAGACATCTCTCTATCCCATCCTCAAAGATATATAAGCGTTGGGCAAGCAAACCTCCCAAAGATACACCTGAAACTACAAAGCGTTTGTGGGGATACTTCTTTCTCAAGGAATGATAAAACGCTTGCAGACTATCATACTGATACAGGTGGACCAAGCCCATACTACCTAGAGTCGAGCTATAAATCCAGTCTTGAAAAATCGTTTTGAAACTATCTTCGTCATTCACCTTCGGGATAAAACGGGCATCGGCTCCTGTCTTACGAAAGAGTTTTTTCCCAATCCCTACATCAGCCCCTCTGACAACGATATAGATAGCATCCTCACCTTCCGTTTCATAAGCAACAGCCTGTAGGCCATTCACCCATGAAGCATTCTCATCAATCGAGGCAAGTTTTTTTACAACTTTATCTTCAAAAACTACACTTCCGTATCGCATTATTTCGGTATTGAATACAATACTTGTCAAGTATACTAATAATCTAGTTTCTTTAATCATTTGTTTTATTTATTGTAAAAAAAGATAAGTAGTGAGCGGGGGTTTCTCCCGTGTTTTATAACACTACTTATCTTTAAACGTTAATCTACTTATCCTTCGTCTGCTTGTTAATTCGATGAAGGTACTGTCATTGTAGCAAGGGCATTATTAATAGCTGTCAAGTTTGCTTTCTTAGTAGCATTGATGATTAGGAACCAATCGATGACTGTCCAGATACCAAAAGTCAACCAAGCCAAAAGAAGTTTTGCAACCCCCAATCCAATGTGACCAATATAGAAACGGTCAACTCCAAGAGTACCAAGGAAGATTGAAAGAATCAACGCTGTTGTAGGGTTTTTGATGTTTGCAGCAGCGATCACTTGGTTGGCTTGTGAGTCATCTAGTTGGCTTAAACGTTGACGAAGTGATGGAAGTTGCTCCGATGGGAAGCTCCCAGTGTTTGCTGACAAGAATGAATCTGTAAAGTTTGACATAATAATCCCCTCTTTATGTTTTCTTCTATTCTAGAGATTTTTTCCCCTTTTGTCAAATTTTCTCTAGGTTTACCGCCTGTTTCGGCCGGTTTTTACTGTCTCTATCATACTTCCTTTCACTCGTGTCACATTTATTCTTTGGCTTCTGTAAACAAAAAATCCTGTCAATCTTTGACAGGATTCTTATATGCAAAAGATATATTTACTTATTCTTCAGTAGCTTCTACTTGTTCTTCAACAACTTCTGCTGGTTCTGCAATGACTTCTACAGTTTCTGGAGTGGCTGTCATTGTAGCAAGTGCTGTGTTGATAGCTTCAAAGTTTGCTGCTTTTGTAGCGTTCATGATAAGGAACCAGTCAACAACAACCCAAATCCATGTAAAGAAAAGTGAGAATCCGAGTGTAATGATAGGCAATAGCAATGTAGCCAAGAGCTTACCAATTCCTAGACCAGTATGACCAATGTAGAAACGGTCAACCCCTAATGCACCTAAGAAGATTGAAAGAATCAACGCTGTTGTAGGGTTTTTAACATCTGTAGCAGCAATCACTTGATTTGCTTGTGAATCATCTAATTGACTCAAGCGTTCACGAAGTGATGGAAGTTGCTCTGATGGGAAGTTAGCAGTATTTGCTGACAAGAATGAATCTGTAAAGTTTGACATAATAATCTCCTCTTTATGTTTTCTTATATATTTTAGACATTTTTTTCCTTTTTGTCAAACTTCCTCTGTGTTTCCTATGTTTTTCAAAGTCCCAGTTCAATTTAACCAAAAGAAAAACATTCAATGCATCTTCCCTTAGAATTCCTTTATTTTACATTTACCAGTGCTTCAAAATCCTCTCCTGGAACTGGCCCTACCTCTACTTGGTTGGCATCTAGGTCCTGATAGAGTTCTTCTGGTAAAGCTGCTAAGAAGGTTTGGTAATCCAATCTTGCAACGGCTTCATAGTCTTCTGGTTTTGAGCCGTCTCCTGAAATTTTTACTAGATCAATTTCCCAGACAAGCTCTTTTCCTACCAACTGCTCAACATAAGGTGCTGGAATCACAGGTTCTTTTGGCAAAATAGTCTTCACCCCCTGAGCCAGATGATAGATACCATGAACCTTACCCTCGCTATCTGGATAGAATTTGGCGCTGGCAAGATATGCATCCGACCCTTGAACCTTTTTGACTAATGCTTCAAAACGTGCCAAACCATCTTCTTTTAAAAAGCTTTCTAAATCCTTCTTGTCAAAGTAAACAGGTGATAGAATTCCTTGGCAGAAGCCCAAACGAGCACCCTTATCTGCCAAATAGTTTTTAACAGTATCGTGGAAATAATTTTCCAAATCAAAGTCTGCCAATCCTTCAACTACTTCACCGACCTTACTTGATAAGGCTTGCAAGAGAGCTTCTACAATCTCCCAATCAGCTCTTGTAATCAAGTCAGGAATGATTACTTGATAGCCTTTTTGAGAGTCTAGGTAGCGAACTTTAAAGAGGAACTGAGATCTACCCACGATTCCACACTCGATATACTCGAGGCGATTAAGAGGTTGACGGAGATAGACAGCATCATAACTATGAGATTCCAAGCCATCTACAAGGGCTAAGATTGATTTTGCTGTTAAAATCTCCTGTTGTCCTAGGACACTTTGTTTGTTTGGAATAAAAAATGTTTTCACCATAAATGGTCTCCTTTGAAATCGTTTACATATAGTATACACCATTTTCCTGAAAGATGCAGAAACAAATTTAAGATTTTTTGGTCAAAAGCATAGAAAAACAGCCCGTCAGGACTGTCCTACTTTTATACAACTTCAGAATAATCTAGGTTCTCACCAATCACTGCTAAACGCTCAATGACTTGGTCTTGCATCAATTCATGCTCTAAAACATAGCGATTGCGTGGATGAACACGACACTCGTGTGAGCACCCGCGGAGGTACTTGTCTTCATTCTCTTCAGATGTCAAGATACGGCGGTTACAAAATGGATTCCCACAGTTGACATAGCGTTCGCACGGTGTGCCATCAAACCAATCTTTTCCGACGATGGTTGGATTGACATGGTTGACATCGACTGCAATACGCTCATCAAAGACGTACATTTTCCCATCCCAAAGTTCGCCTTGAACTTCTGGATCTTTACCGTAAGTGGCGATTCCTCCATGCAATTGACCAACATCTTTGTAGCCTTCACGGACCATCCAACCAGAGAATTTCTCACAACGGACTCCACCAGTACAGTAGACGACAACACGTTTGTCCATAAATTTTTCCTTGTTGTCACGAACCCATTGTGGCAACTCGCGGAAATTGCGGATGTCTGGGCGGATAGCACCACGGAAATGACCTAGGTCATACTCGTAGTCGTTACGAGTATCAAGGACAACTGTATCTTCGTCTAGAAGAGCTTCTTTGAATTCTTTTGGAGACAAGTAAGCACCTGTTGTTTCAAGTGGGTCGATGTCGTTGTCAAAGTTATCATCCTCTAAACCAAGGTGAACGATTTCCTTTTTGTAGCGAACAAACATCTTCTTGAAGGCTTGCTCACTTTCTTCGTCAATCTTGAACCAGAGGTCTTCCATACCTGGAAGGCTGTGAACGTAGTCCATGTATTTTTGCGTTGTTTCGTAGTCACCAGAAACAGTTCCGTTGATCCCTTCATCAGCGACTAGGATACGCCCTTTAAGGCCGATTGACTTACAGAAGGCCAAGTGGTCAGCCGCAAATTGTTCTGCATTTTCAATGGGGGTATAGAGGTAGTAGAGTAATACGCGAATAGGTTTTGCCATAATATTCTCTTTTCTAAGATTAAATTATCAGAATTTTTCATTCAACTATACCAGTATACTCCCCCAAGAAAGCGAATGCAATTTATTTGACCGAAAAATGAAAACAAGACCTGAAAACAGGTCTTGTTTAGCTGAATATTCGATGAAGAAAAGTTATCAAAAATGGCAAGGTAGCCACAATATTATTGATAACATGAACGATATAACCGGGATAGATACTCTTTGTATAGCGAGTTAGACCCGCATAAAAGATTCCAAATGTCGCAAAAACAAGAATATCTAGTACACTGGGAAAACTTGTAAAGTGAGGAAGAGCAAATAAAACCGAAGGAAGAATCAGGTCAAGCCCAAATTTCGAATCTTTAAAGAAGGCATGTTGGAGCAATCCTCTATAAATTAACTCTTCCATCAGAGGCCCTAGAAAAAATAAGGATAGGTAGAGTCCCAACTCGGCAAAATTTGTCTCACTATAACCAATCAACACGGCCCAACCTTCATAGGTAGACTGAACATGTCTAGCCGTTTGGAAATTAAACGTTATATGAAGCACAGCTACGAGAATCGTCAGCACTGTATACCACAGCCATTTTTTCTTAGGAATAACAAAAAGATATCCATGACCTGTCTTGACTAATATCCATACCATCAGTCCGATGAAGACTAGACTGACAAGATTTCGAATCCAGAAAAAATTTCCAATTTGAGAAGAAAATTGCCAGTAATTTTGGATCATAAGCGTCAACTGAGAAAGCCCATATACGAAAAACAAGTAGGATAAGATTGCACTTGTTTTGAAAATAAGATGGTATTTTTTCATATGTCTATAACCTATGTTAAATGTAAGAGCAAAACTCTGAACAAAATGCAGATAATTATATGCAAATACTGAAAAAAGAATCACTACCCCGTCTGGAAAAATCCAGATAAGGCAGTGATTGCAATTTTTAGGAATGAATACACGAAATCAATTATTCTTATGATTTTTTGCTTTTCAAGAATTCGTCGTATTGTTTTTGCATTTCATCCAATACTTTTTGGTAAGCACCTTCAGATTTAAGTTTTTCCATCAATTCTGGAATAGCTTTTTCTGGGTCTACAGTACCAGTGTTGATAGCTGTATCGAATTGTTGCATAGTGTTAGTGATAGCTGAGATTTCAGATTTCACGTTGTCAGTGTTGAAGATGAATCCAAGCGCTGGAGATTCTTTTGCAGTTTCCAAGTCTTTCTTAGATTGTGCAATTTGTTCATCTGTTACGTTTTCGTTGATGTAAAGAATCCAGTTGTTACCAGTGTTCCATCCAGACATGTGAGTGTTTCCGTTGTAGCCATCCAAGACTTTGACACGGTTTTCTTTGCCGGCAACTTTTTCCCAGTTCTTGCCTTCTGGTCCATAAACAAGGCCGTTCAAGAGTTCTGGATCAGTGTTCAAGAGGTTCAACACTTCCATTGCTTTTTCTTTGTTCTTAGAGTTGTTTGAGATTACAAAGTTAGCAACTTGAGTTGTTTGGTTTTTCTTGATGAAGTTAGTAAATGGTTTGATTTGGATGTCTCTGTTAGCAACACGAGAAAGCAAGCTGCTACCGTAGTCAGCTGGTCCTACTGTTTCTTCACGAACAAGCCAAGTATCTTGAGTAAGGTCATATGAAGTATCACTAGTTGCTACGTCTTTTGGAATGTATCCTGCTTCATAGTATTTGTGCATAGTCTTCAAGTGTTCTACGAAACGAGGAACTTCGTAACGGTTTACAATCTTAGTAGTGTCGCCTTCAAGGTCGATGACGAATGGAAGACCATTTGCAACTGGGTAGTCAAAGTTTTCTGATGGGATAAAGTTTTTACCAACAGCGAATGGCATTACATCTGGAGCTTTTTCTTTGATTTGTTTCAATACTGGTTCAAGTGTTTCGTATGAAGTTACACCTGAGATATCGATACCATATTTTTCAAGAAGTGGGCCGTTGAAAGCAAAGTTTTGTGAAGATGCAACGTTGGCTGCAACTGGAACAGAATAGATCTTACCGTTTACAGTGTTACCTTTGATGTAAGCTGGGTCAAGCGCTTTGTAAAGGTCAGCTCCTTCTTTCTTGTACAATTCTGTCAAGTCAGCATAAGCACCTTTTTGAGCGTTTACAACGTAGTTATCTGCAAATGCGATATCATAGTTTTCACCTGATGAAGTGATAACTGACATTTTCTTACCGTAGTCACCCCAACCAAGGTATTGGATATCTAATTTAGCACCAACTTTTTCTCCGATGATTTTGTTTGCATTTTCTAGCAATTCATCCAAGTTATCTGGTTTGTCACCGATTTGGTACATTTTGATAACAGTTTTGTCACCTGAAGCAGAATCAGCAGCTTTTTGGTTGTTTCCTTTAAGGTTACCACAAGCTGCAAGGCTAGCAGCCAAAGCTACAAGGCTAGCTGATGCAAAAGCATATTTTTTCCAGTTTTTCATAATGAAAACTCCTTTTTTTTATTTTTAAATTTAAAACAATTTTAGTGATCTACTTTTCAACTGAGAAAAGTTAGATAGGGTCGAGAAAACATGTTTCTCAGTGTTTCTTATTCTTTAACACCACCGATAGTCAAACCTTTTACAAAGTAACGTTGGAAGAATGGATAGAGAATCGCAATTGGAACAGTCGCAACAACGACCATGGCCATACGACCTGTTTCTTTTGGTAGGGCAACCGCAAGTTGTCCTGACATACCAACTGACTTAGCAATGTAATCCATGTTGTTTTGAATTTGCATGAGCAAATATTGCAATGGATACAAGTTGTCACTCTTGATGTAAAGAAGGGCATTGAACCAGTCGTTCCAGAATCCAAGTGCTGTCAAAAGTGTGATAGTCGCAATCCCTGGAAGAGAAAGTGGTAAACAAATTTGGAAGAAGATCCGCGCCTCGCTAGCACCGTCGATACGAGCTGATTCGAGGATCGCTTCTGGGATGGTCTTCTTGAAGAAGGAACGCATCAACATAATGTTGAATGGTGATAGAAGCATCGGAACAATCAAGGCCCAAATAGTGTCACCCAAGTGAAGTAATTGAGTTACCACGATATATCCTGGTACCAAACCAGCATTGAACAACATACTAAGAAGAGCGAAGACTGTAAAGAATTTGCGATACTTAAATGTTGAACGTGAGATGGCATAAGCGTAGGTTGTTGTGATGAATACGTTTGTCAACGTACCTACAACTGTCACAAAGCCTGAGATGAAGAGCGCTTGTAGAATCTTGTCCTTGAACTGAGCCAAGAACTGGAATCCATCTACACCAAACTTCGATGGGAAGAAGCTATATCCATATTGAACAATACTTTTTTCGTCTGTAATTGAGATAATGATTACGAAGATGAAAGGCAAGATACAAGAGAAGGCCAGCAAACCAGATATGATACTAAAGAAGATATCTGCTTTTTTGCTGAAGGAGTGTATGCCAACATTATCAATTTTTTCTTTTTGAATTTTTTTTGCCATATGCTCCTCCTTTCTAGAATAGTGCTGAGTTAGGATCAACACGTCTTGCAAGTAAGTTTGATAGGATAACGAGAATCAAACCGACGACTGACTGATAGAGACCGGCTGCTGATGCCATACCGATATCTGCTGTCTGGGTCAATCCGTTAAAGACATATACGTCCAATACGTTTGTTACGCTATAGAGCTGACCAGCGTTGTGAGGGATTTGGTAGAAGAGACCGAAGTCCGCACGGAAGATGTTTCCGACTGCAAGGATGGTCAATACTGTCACAAGCGGAGTCAACTGAGGGATGGTTACGTTACGGATACGTTGCCATTTGCTAGCGCCATCCACTGTTGCTGCTTCGTAGTAAGTTGGGTCAATACCCATAATCGTTGCGTAGTACATCACACTACTATATCCAAAGCCTTTCCAGATACCTAGGAAGAGGAGGAGGTAAGGCCAAATACTTACATCAGCGTAGAAGTTAATACCCTTCATTCCGAGAGCTTCTAGGGTGTGGTTGATAAGCCCTTTATCGATATTTAGGAATGCATCTGTAAAGAAACTGATGATAACCCAAGATAGGAAGTAAGGGAATAACATAGATGTTTGGTAGATTTTAACCATTTGCTTAGAGCGAAGTTCACTAAGGA
>CAUUTJ010000008.1:0-33498 GCA_963548045.1 uncultured Streptococcus sp. | reverse complement strand
ACAACACGTTTTTCAGTTGGTTTTTCTGGTTTTTCAACTGATTTCTTAGTTGGATTATATTGGTGAACAATTTGAGAAGCTGTATTTTCAATATCTACACCTTCCTTAGCACTGTCCTTGATATGTGCAAGAATATCAAACTTATAGTAACGACCAAACGCTAGCTTAGTAGTATCAATTACTTGTGTATCTTCCGCATCACCGAGTGATTTAGTCAAATCAACCTTAGACGTAGCAGTAATGACACCATCCACAATTGAGATATCAAACTTAGCTGTTACATCTTCACCAGTTACTGAATCATAAGCCTTAATTTCAGATACATTAACATCCAAGTTTTCGCTGTCATATTTATCTGTAATTCCTACAGATTGAATATTGTGACCTTCTGTGAATTTAGTTGTATCCAACCATACTTGGTAAACAACCTTATCACCTTTATGGAGTGTTTGAGTATTGATATTTTGCTTTTCATTATTATCAACATTGTCCACATATGGATCTTTGTTGGTATCAGCTACTTTATCAGCCAATTCTTTATCGTCATCAAGAAGTTTATTTCCAGTAATATCAAATTTTTCTTCACTAAGAATATATTTTTCTGGGTTAAACTCTGGTGTTTCTGGAGGCGTGACACGGTTGTTAAATTCTTTATCCGCAGGTTCTGTCACGTTTGTGATCAAGGCTTTCGCTGTACCATCATGAGAAACAGTAACGGTTACAACAGCAGCCATTGTATCGTAATCGACAGTTGCGTCTGTACCCTTAACCTCTGTTACAGTGTACTTGTAAGTACCTTCTTGACCCTTCTTGTATTTAAGGGCAGTAACAGTTTCACCAGCTTTATTAGTGTAATCTACTGGAGCAAACTTGATCTTGCCAGCTGCATCGTTGGTTGCAGTCGCAATCACAACATTGTCGCTGTCTTTCAACTCGAATGTGAATTCGTTAGCTTTCAGTTCACGACCTTCCAATTTCTTAGTGAAGTTAAATTCTACTGAGATTGGAACACTGTTGACACGTTTTTCAGTTGGTTTGTTTGGTTTTTCAACAGTCTTGCTTACTGGGTTGTAGTAGTTAACGACTTGTGCTGCCTTGTTTTCAATATCTGCACCAGCTACGACATCGTCTTTCACTGTTGCTGGGATATCGAACTTGTAGTAACGTCCGAATTCGAATTTAGTTGTATCGATCACTTGTGTGTTTTCAGCGTCTCCAAGTGACTTAGTGAAGCCATCCTTAAGGTTCGCTGTCAGAACACCATTGTTATCAGAGATATCAAATTTAGTCGTAACATCCGCACCAGTAACTGAATCGTAAACCTTGATATCTGAAGCATTAACAGTCAATTTATCCTTGTCGTAGTTATCTGTGATTCCTACTGTTTGGATATTGTCTTTGTTGTTTGCGTCAAATTTAGTTGTATCCAACCATACTTGGTAGTAAAGTTTTTGACCACGTTCAACTGTCTTAGTATTCAAGTTTTCATCTTCGTTGTTGGCAGTTGTATCGACATATGGATTGGTGTTTGTTTCACCATATTTATCTGTCAATTCAGAATCGTCATCAACGAGCTTCGTACCTGTAATATCGAATTTCGCTTTAGAAACAACGTATTTCTCTGGTTGGAACTTAGGTTCTTCTGGAGGTGTTACACGGTTGTTGAATTCTTTATCAGCAATATCTCCGACCTTAGCAACTAAAGCTTTAGCTGTACCATCATGAGAAACAGTGACTGTTACAACAGCTTTCATATTGTCATATGTAACGGTTGAGTCTGTACCAGCAACTTCTACTACTTTGTAACGGTAAACACCGATATCATTGTTTGTGTATTTAAGGCTAGTGAATTTAATCTTACCATCCTTATCATTGGTTGTTGTTTCAAGAACATTGAATTCATCATCGTCTAACAATTGGAAAGTAAACTCATTCGCTTTCAATTGACGACCTGCAAGAGCTTTCTTGAAGTCAAGTTCAATTTGAATTGGGACGTTGTTTACACGTTTTTCAGTTGGTTTGCTTGGTTTTTGAACTTTTTTAGTCGTTGGGTTGTAGTAGTTTACTACTTGAGCCGCACTATTCTCGATGTCTACACCACCAGGAACATCAGCTTTCACTGTTGTTGGGATATCGAACTTGTAGTAACGTCCGAATTCGAATTTAGTTGTATCGATCACTTGTGTGTTTTCTGCGTCACCAAGTGACTTCGTGAAGCCATCTTTAAGGGTTGCAGTAATCACACCATCATTTACAGCGATATCGAATTTATCAGTTACTTCTGCACCTGTTACAGAGTCGTAGGCTTTGATGTCAGCTGCATTAAGATTTAATTTAGCTTCATCATAGTTATCTGAGATACCAACTGTTTGGATGTTGTCCTTGTTAGCTGCATCAAATTTAGTTGTATCCAACCATACTTGGTAAACCAATTTAGAACCACGTTCAACAGTCTTAGTATTTAAGTTTTCCACTTCATTATTGATGGTATTGTCCGCATATGGGTTCGCATTGGTATCTGCGTACTTGTCTGCTAACTCTTTATCATCATCAACGAGTTTGTCACCAGTGATATCGTATTTCTCTTTAGAAACAACGTATTTCTCTGGTTGGAACTTAGGTTCTTCTGGAGGTGTTACACGGTTGTTGAATTCTTTATCAGCAGCATCTGTTACGTTGGCAACGATTGCTTTAGCTGTACCATCGTGTGAAACCACCACTTTAACAGTAGCAACCATTGTGTCGTATTTGACAGTTGCATCTGTACCAGGAGTTTCTTCTACTGTGTAGTTGTAAGTCTTACCAAGATCATCACCACCGAATTCAAGAGTCTTGAAGACAATCTTACCAGCAGCGTCATTCTTCACGCGTTCAACTTCAACGCCGTCTTTCTTCAATACGAATTCGAATTCGTTAGCTTGAAGTTCACGACCTTCCAAACGTTTCGTGAAGTTCATTTCCACTGGAACTGGAACGCTGTTGACACGTTTTTGTGTTGGTTTTTCAGGTTTTTCAACTGTCTTGCTTACTGGGTTGTAAACGTGAACTGTTTGGTTGGCTGTATTTTCAATATCAGCACCAGCTTTAACAGATTCTTTTACAGTTGCTGGGATATCAAATTTATAGTAACGTCCAAATTCGAACTTAGTTGTGTCGATAACAGGAGCATTGACTTTATCTTTGATAAATTCATCTTTAGAAGTTGCAGTGATGGTACCATTTTCAACTTTGATGTCGAATTTATTGGTTACTTCTGCACCAGTTACTGAATCATATGCTTTGATATCCGCTGCATTGACGTCCAATTTATCAGCGTCGTATGTATCAGATACACCAACGTATTGGATGTTGTTTGCTTCAGTGAATTTAGTCGTATCAAGCCATACTTGGTAAACCAATTTAGAACCACGTTTAACTGTCTTCGTATTCAAGTTTTCTGGTTCGTTGTTGTTTGTCTTGTCTACATATGGATCTGCATTTGTTTCAGTGTATTCATTTGTCAACTCATCGTCGTCATCCATCAACTTGTTACCAGTGATGTCATATTTCTCTTTAGAAACGACAAATTTTTCTGGTTGGAATTCAGGTGTTGCTGGAGGAGTGACTTTGTTGTTGAATTCAGTATCTTCTTGAGTGTCAGTTGATTCCCCAGCAGCATTCTTACCACCTGTTGAAGCAATATCTGTAACAGTTGTTAAGGTATGGCCATTTTTAGCAACTTTTACACGGACAAATGCTTTCATGGTATCGTATGTCATACCAAATTCTTTATCTGCATCAGCTGGGATAACTTCCTCAACAGAGTATGAGTGGGTACCAATTTTAGTATTGTCATATGACAATTCAGTAAAGATCACATTTCCTTCTTCATCATTCTTAACTGTTTCAATAACATTACCATCTTGATCTTTGAGAACAAAGCTGAATTCACCAGCTTTTAACTTACGACCGGCTAATTTTTTAGTAAAGTCAAATCTTGTAACAACTGGAGCAACAACATAGTTATTGAAGATTTTATCATCATTACTTGCGCTAAATCCACCTTCTGAACTGTATTTAACTGTAGCTTCCAAGTCACCCTGAGTGTTCTCAGTTACATTGACAGTCATGGTAACTGTCATTGAATCGTAATCTACATTTGCATCAGAGCCCTTCTGTTCAGTGATCTTGTATTTATAAGTACCAACTTTGTTAAAGGAAAGCTTGCTGAATGTAGCTTTTCCATCTTTATTGCTAACTGTTTCTTCATGTTTATCAGGTGTACTTTTCTCTTCTGTTAATTTGAATGTAAACTCACCGTCTGTCAAGACACGCCCGTCCAATTGTTTTTCAACTTCCGGAGTCACTTCAACTGGATTTTGTTTGACGTAGTAATAAATTGGTTGTTTGTATGGTGTTAATGAGTTGAGCAAGTCAACGTTTGTACCGATTCCATTAACTCCACGTTCCAATTGAGCATTTGGAGAAAGATGACCGATATTATCTCCCAAGAATGGTACGAATACAGTTTTCTTAGGTGTGTATCCTGCTGCTGTTTGGAAGTCAAATGGAACTTCTTTACCATTTGGATATTCTGTTTTTGCTCCAGTTCTTGAATCTGTTACTGTGTGCGCAATAGTTGTAAGAGGTGATTTCTTAACTACTAAATCTTCTTTATTATAATCACCTGGTTTAATCGGTTTTGTTTCTGCAAGCAACATGTAACCGTCTGTACTTAATGAACCATCAGAACGTTTGCTTTGTTGTTTTGGATCAAGAAGATAAACACGAACGACTACAGTTCCATCTTCGCCGACGATTTCTTTAATACGTTTAATTCCTGCACGCTCAGCGTCCATGAATTTGGTACCAACAGTATAAGGGCGGCTTACATAACCAGATGTTGTATCTGAATCTGCCGTTTGGTACAATTTGTAGCCATCAAATTGACGCTCACCAGATGCTGTGAAGTTTTGTCCTTCCATAGCTTTAGTGGTATATCTAGCCAAATCTTCTTCATTGCCATTTGGAACGTAGTCTTGAACAGTTTTATCTGTTTTATTGGCGTTAAATGTCGCATTGTTTTTATCAACTACTTTATAATAAGTTGTTTTTTCTACAAAACGTGGGATTTTACTGTTAGTATCCGTAATTGTACGACCATTATAAGCAGGTTCTACAACGTTAATAATATCTGTTGATGTACGAGCAGCATATACAGCATCGTATAATTTTTTCTCATCTGGAGTAAGGTTGTGACCAGGAGCGACTAAAGCTTGGATACTCGCGCCAACTTCATAACCGTATTGTAGGAATGGTTGAGCTGGTTCAGCTTTACTAGCAGGTGTCCCTTTATCATAATCTACTTGATAAGTTAACTCTCCCTTTGATGCAGTCGCAGTAGTTGTAAATTTTTGAATACCACTTGATGAAGTAATCGTTCTAGTTTCTACTACATTACCAGTCGTTTTATCAATCAATTCAACAACTGTATCTGTAGAATCATCAAATCTCTTATAAGCACGAGAGTAATATTTTGTGTTGTAACGTTCGTTGAAGCGAGTAAGGTCTACAATACTGTATGTATAGTAATCACCTTCTTTTCTTGCATATCCAGCTGGTACAGTTTGAGACCTAACCGTAGCTCCATTTGGATTCTGTATAGTTGGATCAACTGTTTCACCATCTTTTAGATAGGTACTAACACTGACAGGCTTAGAGTTATGATCTCCAGAAACTGCATCTTCAGTTGTAGCACGACGATTACGAACTTTAGGTTTATCACCTTCTGAAATATCTGGCTTAGTTTCTTCAGCTTTTTCAACCGGCTTAGCAGTTTCCTTATTAGCAACCTCAGTCTCAGTTGAAGCAGGTTTTACCTCTGATGCTTTTTCTGAAGTAGTCGCTTCAGATTTAGCTTCTTCTACTTTAGACTCAGAAGTAGATTTTGCTTCTTCTACTTTATTTTCTTCAGCAAGCTCAGCTGTTGGAACATTTGCTACAACATCTTGTTCCTTTTTAGAGGAATCCTCACTTCTGACATCCTTTTTCACCAACTCAGTTTTTTCTTCAGAATCTGGTTGTGTAGGAAGCTCAGAAGCTTGAACTGCACCACCATTAGCCATCAAAAAGCTAAGAGTTGTCCCTAAAAATACAGATGCAACACCTACCTTATATTTTCTCAAAGAAAAACGTTGTTGTTCCTTTCTTATCATATGGATAAGTTCTCCTTTTATATATTTCACTAACAGAAGGTAATATTTCTACAAATCTTGTACCCTATGCACAATAATTGAAAGCTAGAATTTACCCACTTTAGCATTTCTATCATATCAAAAAATTAATATTAATTCAATTAATTATATACTCTGGAAAAACGCTTTCTTATGGATTTTAACAGTGTTTTTAGTTATCTATAATTTATAATATATATTTACATGTATGCATAAATCAGTCCTTATATACAAGATTTTTTTATTTAATAATCTTTTCATTTATTATATTTCTTTTTCTAAATATTTCAATTTGATTACATTTTAATGATTGTGAAAACCTTATCATTGTTTCCATAAATAAAAAAAGATTCTCCAAAGAGAATCTTATTTTTTAAATCGCTTCTGTGACAAAACTTCTGCTTTCTAATACTTTTAGCATGGCATCTGCTGTATCCAAAGCTGTAAAGAGAGGCACCCCATGTTCGATAGCTGAACGTCTGATTTGCTCTCCATCTTCATCGGCTGTTCGTTTGGTACCAACGGTATTGATAATGGCTTGGATTTTTCCTTTACGAACATAGCTTGGGATATCATGCTCATCATCACCAATCTTACCAACGAGTTGGGCTTGCAATCCATGACTTGCAAAGAACTCCGCTGTTCCTGCAGTTGCAAGGATTCCGTAACCAATATTTTGGAAACGACGCGCTAATTCTAAAGCTTCTTCTTTTGCATCGTCTGCGATGGTAAAGACAACATTCCCAAAGGTTGGCAAGTGAAGGTAAGAAGCTTCAAACGCTTTATAGAGCGCTTTTTCAAGAGTGGTATCAGAACCCATGACTTCCCCAGTCGATTTCATTTCGGGACCAAGCAAGCTGTCTACTTTCGCTAGCTTGGTAAAGGAGAAGACTGGCGCTTTGATATGAACTCGTGTACTTTCAGGGTAAAGTCCATCTTGGTAACCAAGTTCTTCGAGACTTTGACCAAGAATCAACTTAGTCGCTACCTGTGCCATAGGGATATTGGTTACTTTAGAAAGGAATGGAACAGTACGGCTAGCACGAGGGTTTACTTCAATGACGTAGACTTTCTCATCCTTGATAACAAACTGAATGTTCATCATACCAAGACAGTTGAGGCCAATTGCCAGACGCTTAGTGTAATCTGCAATCGTGTCTTGCACCTTTTGAGACAAGGTTTGTGGAGGGTAAACAGCCATTGAGTCACCTGAGTGGACACCAGCACGTTCGATATGTTCCATGATACCTGGAATAAGAACATTTTGTCCGTCTGAGATGGCATCAACTTCACATTCTTGTCCAACGATATAAGAGTCGACAAGAACTGGATGGTCTGGGCTTGCCTTAACGGCTGTACGCATGTAAGAACGAAGGTCATCTTCATTCTCAACGATTTCCATAGCACGTCCACCCAAGACATAAGAAGGACGAACAAGGACTGGGAAACCAATCTTACGAGCTGCAAGCACCGCTTCTTCTTCGTTTGTTGCAGTCTGGCCAGGTGGCTGTGGAATATCCAAGTCTTTAAGGGCTTGTTCGAAGAGGTCACGGTCTTCGGCACGGTCTAGGTCAGCAACTTGTGTACCAAGAATGGTCACACCAGCTTTGGCTAAAGGCTCAGCAAGGTTGATAGCTGTTTGACCACCAAATTGAACGATAACACCTTTTGGTTGCTCTAAATCGATAACATTCATAACATCTTCGAATGTTAATGGTTCAAAGTAGAGTTTATCAGATACAGAGAAGTCTGTTGAAACTGTCTCTGGGTTTGAGTTCATGATGATAGCTTCATAGCCAGCAGCTTGGATTGCCTTAACAGAGTGAACAGTTGCGTAGTCAAACTCCACACCTTGACCGATACGGATTGGACCAGAACCCAAGACTAGAACAGATTCCTTATCAGACTTGATAGATTCATTTTCCCAACCATAGGTTGAATAGAAGTACGGAGTTTCTGATTCAAACTCTGCAGCACAAGTATCAACCATCTTGTAAACTGGGACAATCTTGTTTTCTAAACGTAGTTGGCGAACATGGTCAGCCGTAGTTCCCCAAAGTTCAGCAATTTTACGATCTGAGAAACCATTGAGTTTTGCTGTTTTTAGGACTGCTAGATCTTGTGGATGTGCGCCCAATTCTTGCTCAATCTCAAAGATGTGTAAGAGTTTATCAAGATAGAAGATATCAATCTTAGTCAAGTCAGCAATCTCTTCTGGTGTGTAACCACGGCGAATAGCTTCTGATACGTAGAAGAGACGGTCATCTTGTGCTTTGACAACTTTTTCAATCAAGGCATCATCTGAGACTTCTGCAAGTTCAGGCATTTCATTATGGTGAACTCCAATTTCAAGAGAACGACAAGCCTTAAGAAGTGATTCCTCGATGTTACGACCGATGGCCATAACTTCTCCAGTTGCCTTCATCTGGGTACCGAGACGACGTTCACCCTTTTCAAACTTATCAAATGGGAAACGTGGAATCTTTGCAACCACATAGTCAAGGGCTGGCTCAAACATGGCATAAGTTGAACCTGTAACAGGGTTAATAACCTCATCCAATGTCAATCCTACTGCAATCTTAGCAGCCAATTTAGCGATTGGGTAACCTGTCGCCTTAGAAGCAAGGGCAGAAGAACGAGATACACGAGGATTTACTTCGATGACATAATACTTAAAGCTGTGCGGATCCAGAGCTAACTGAACGTTACATCCACCTTCAATCTTGAGAGCGCGGATAATGCTCAAGCTGGCGTCACGAAGCATTTGGTTTTCATAGTCTGACATGGTTTGCGCTGGAGCAAATACGATGGAATCCCCTGTGTGAATCCCAACTGGGTCAAAGTTTTCCATGTTACATACAACAAGGGCATTGTCAGCTGAGTCACGCATAACCTCGTACTCAATTTCCTTGAAACCGGCAATGGAACGCTCAATCAAACACTGGGTAACAGGTGACAACTTCAAACCATTTTCAGCAATTTCACGCAATTCTTCCTCGTTAGCACACATACCACCGCCAGTACCACCAAGTGTGAAGGCTGGACGGACAATAACTGGATAACCAATTGTCGCTGCAAAGGCAACTGCTTCTTCTACTGTGTTAACAATTTCTGATTCTGGAATTGGTTGCTTCAATTCTTCCATCAATTGTTTAAAGAGATCACGGTCCTCCGCTTGATCAATGGCAGACAATTTAGTACCGAGAAGTTCTACTCCCAATTCATCAAGAATACCGTTTTTAGACAATTCCATTGCCATGTTAAGCCCTGTTTGACCTCCAAGAGTTGGAAGCAAAGCATCTGGACGTTCCTTGCGGAGAATACGAGTCACAAACTCAAGTGTGATTGGTTCGATGTAAACCTTGTCTGCAATTTCTTTATCAGTCATGATGGTCGCAGGGTTTGAGTTTACCAAGACAACCTCGTAACCTTCCTCTTTCAAAGACAAGCAAGCCTGGGTTCCAGCATAGTCAAACTCAGCAGCCTGACCAATAATAATCGGACCAGAACCAATCACCATAATTTTTTGAATATCAGTACGTTTAGGCATTTATAAGATATTAAGGGCGTCAAGCGTACAAAGCTAAAATAGGAGTTATGACGAAGAACTGTCAGTTCTAGGAATAACTATCTTTTTAGCAACGTCCGTAGCCCGTATTCAGTTCAGCAAATACGGCTCACCCTTCTCCTTTCTATTCGGCAACTCTCAGGTTGCCATTAAATAAATTCTCCGACGATTTCACACTCGTCATTAATTTGTTTGTTTGAAGGCTTCCATCATCTCGATGAATTCATCAAATAGATAACTTGCATCATGTGGCCCAGGAGCTGCATCCGGGTGGAACTGAACAGAGAAACCTGGTTGATATCTGTGACGCACCCCTTCAACTGACTTGTCATTGATTTCTTCGTGGGTGATAATCAAGTGCTCTGGTAAATCCTCACGGCTAACGGCGTAACCATGGTTTTGACTTGTAAAGTCCACTCGCCCAGTTGCAATTTCACGAACTGCATGGTTAAAGCCACGGTGACCAAACTTCATCTTATAGGTCTTAGCACCATTTGCCATTGCAAAGAGCTGGTGACCCATACAAATACCAAAGATTGGAATCTTCCCTAGAATACCACGAATCATATCAAGTGCTTCTGGTACATCTTCTGGATTTCCTGGACCATTTGACAACATAACTCCATCAGGATTCAAATGTAGGATTTCCTCAGCTGTAGTTGTGTATGGAACTACAGTCGCGTTACAATCACGTTTTGAAAGTTCTCGTAAAATAGAATGCTTAAGACCAAAGTCTACTAGAACAACACTCAAACCAACTCCTGGAGCTGGATAAGAAGTCTTGGTAGAAACTTGTCTGATATTATCAGTCGGTAAAACAGTCGCTTGAAGTTGATCAGCAACATGGTCCATACTGTCTCCAGCGTGTGTCAAGGTTGCTCGCATGGTTCCATGTTTACGGATAATCTTTGTAAGCGCACGTGTATCAATTCCTGAAATACCTGGAATTTTCTTAGCTTTCAAGAACTCATCCAGCGTCATTTGATTCCGCCAGTTACTTGCTCTACGTGCCTCTTCGAAAACTACAACTCCCTTACAAGTAGGGCTGATAGATTCGTAGTCATCACGGTTAATCCCATAATTCCCTACCAGTGGATAAGTGAAGGTCAAGATTTGTCCATTATAAGACTGGTCTGTAATGGATTCTTGATAACCTGTCATCCCTGTGTTAAAGACGATTTCCCCTGTTACATCAATATCTGCACCGAAGGCCTTACCTTCGAAAATTGTGCCATCTTCTAAAACTAGAAGTCTTTTTGTCATATTTTCACCTCTCGTGGACGCTCACTGGCGTCTTTTAACGTTTTGTGTCTTATTTGGCTTTTCTGCTTGCCAATACGGATTCTAAGATTGCCATTCGAACAAAGACTCCATTAGTCATTTGTTGGACAATGCGTGATTTTGGAGCTTCAACCAAGTGGTCAGCAATTTCTACATCCCGATTTACTGGAGCAGGATGCATAATGATCGCTTCTTCTTTTAAGCGATTGTAGCGTTCTTGGTTCAAGCCATGCTGAGCATGATAGCCTTCTTTTGAAAAGACGGCTCCACTTTCGTGGCGTTCATGTTGAACTCGAAGCAACATCAAAACATCCACCTGGTCAACAATCTCATCAATGGTAACAAACTGGCCATAGTCAGCAAATTCTTGGCTTCTCCATTCCTCAGGTCCTGCAAAGTAAAGTTCAGCTCCCAAACGTTTCAAAATCTGCATATTGGATTTGGCAACACGTGAATGATCCAAGTCTCCAGCAATCGCGACCTTGAGTCCTTCAAAATGTCCGAATTCTTCGTAAATTGTCATTAAATCAAGCAGACTCTGACTAGGATGTTGCCCTGAACCGTCGCCACCGTTGATAATCGAAGTCGTGATCGTCGGACTCGCAATCAATTCTCTGTAGTAATCAACTTCAGGGTGACGAATAACGCAGACATCTACACCAAGCGCTGACAAAGTCAGGATGGTATCATAGAGTGTCTCACCCTTGTTGACTGAACTTGTCTTTACATCAAAGTCAAGTCGTTCCAATCCTAGTTTAATCTCTGCAACTTCGAACGATTTATGCGTTCTTGTCGAATTTTCAAAGAAAAGATTGGAAACAATAGGATGGTCTTCGTAGGGTAACTGAGCACCGTTTTTAAACTCGATCCCTCTTTTAATCAATTTCATAACCTGATCCACAGTGAGATCTTCCATGGACACTACATGTTTGAGTGCTTGTTGATTTTCTGACATGGCTACTCCTTTAGCAATTAAGCTTCTTCAGTAATCAAAACTCTATCTTGGCCATCAAGTTCTGTCATCTCAACGATGATTTCTTCAGAACGACTGGTTGGAATATTTTTCCCAACGTAATCTGGTCGAATTGGCAATTCTCTGTGTCCACGGTCAACTAACACCGCAAGACTCACGCGCGCTGGGCGACCATGTCCGACAATGTTATCGATAGCAGCTCGGATTGTACGACCTGTATAGAGCACATCATCCACCAAGATGACTTCGCGATCTGTCACATCGACAGAAATCAATGAAGTATCCTCACCACTTTTGACATCATCACGGAAAGGTTTGGTATCTAGTTCAACAACAGGAACAGAGATATTTTCCAATTGTTCCAAGCGTTCTTGAATACGGTGAGCAATAAAGACACCACGTGTTTTAATTCCAGCTAAAATGATTTTATTCAAATCTTTATTGCGTTCGATGATTTCATAAGTGATACGCGTAATTGCTCGCTTGACGGTTAATTCGTCTACAACTTCTTTTGTCTTCATGACAAACCTCCAAAAAGAAAAGTCTCCTTTTTTAAGGAGACTTGAGAATGTATAACTAAGCGAGCCTTACTGTAAACAGTATAGACTTACCCTTCTACTTAATCCAGCTCCTTGCCTGCCTCACGGGACAGGTTTAAAGGAATATTTTATTGTCCTTACTATATCACAAAGCCTAGACCAAAGCAAGTAAAAACATTCAATACTTGGCCTTATAAAGAACTAAAATCGTACAATTGTGGATAGTGTTCGCATTCTGGATTTTTTGGATGACAAATAGCACGGCCAAAGTAAATCATAGCCTGATGGGCTGCCAACCATTCTTCTGGTGGCAAGACATCCATGACACGTTTTTCAACTTCAAGTGGCGTAGCTGATTTTTTAACAATATCATGGTGTTTGCAGATACGTTCTACGTGAGTATCAACTGCAAAAGCTGGAATTCCAAATCCCACACTTAATACTACATTGGCTGTTTTTCGGCCAACTCCTGCCAAACTCTCTAATTCTTCCCTAGTCTGAGGAACTTGACCATCAAAATCGTCTAGTAACTGCTTGGCACATTTCTTAAGAAACTTAGCCTTATTGCGATAGAGACCTAGACGAGAAATATGTTTAGAAATTTCACTCTCGCTTGCATCTGCCATAGCTTGAGGCGTTGGAAAAGCTGCAAAGAGGGCTGGTGTGGCCTTGTTGACTGCAGCATCTGTCGTCTGAGCAGATAGCATAACGGCAACCAAAAGCTCAAAATGATTACGAAAATCTAGACTAGGTTTTGCATCTGGAAAAAGAGCGATGATTTCTTCAATGACATGACGGGCACGTTTTTTGGATAAAACCATTTACTCATCTCCGTCAAACAGCCCTTGTAAACCTGCAAAAGGACTGTTTTCTTCTTTCCTAACTGCTTGTTGAGCTTGGTACTCTTCCTCGGACATGATTTGCCAGTCATTTCCGGAAACAAATCCCTGGCCAGCTTCTTCTTCTGCCGTTAAGACTTTGATTGGAATGTTGAGCAAAATATTATCTGAAACACTCTCTGCCAAGTCAATTTCACCATTTTCAATCGGTAAAACTAAGTCATCATCTAGAACTTCTTGGTCCAGTTGATTGGTAGCACCTTCCATAAAGACTTCTGTCACTGGATAAGACTCTTTCAATTCTACCGGTTCCATACTGCGGCTAGAAGCTAGAACGATTGTATAAGATAAGAGATAGTCTAGGAAAAACATACGGTCTTCGTACTGGACTTTTCCTACTGCGACAATATCTTTTACATCTAAAATTTCTTGATTACGTTTACGTAAGTCAGCTGCCAAATCTAAATTTTGCTCAAAATGCAAGCCTTCAGGCAACTTACGAATTTCTTGAATATTTAATTTCATACTTCCTCCATAAAGATTTACTCACTTGATTATACCATGAAAGGAGGTCAAGTAAAGCCTCTAAACTTTTAAAACATCTTTCTGTGTTTTTTGATATATTTATTATGACAATTTTATTTTTTGTGCTATACTATAGGCATCAATACATGAGCAAAGGAGGACGCTCATATGGAAGACAAAGCTCTTTTAGCTGAAGCCTATCAACTCGTTTCAGAATTAAATCAAACACTACAAAGTTGTAAACAAGGCTTACCTGATGACCTACGCTTACAGGAAAATATTGACGAGATTCTCAGAGCACTCAAAAAAGCTGAGAAAGTGGATAATGCTATTTTAATTGAACTGGAAAGCTTTTACCAACGGACCAGTCTTTTGATTGGACTTGGCTCACTAAAACTAAACGATCAAGCTCGCACTGCTTGGCGAAACTATGACAAGTTTCACTACGATCAAGTTAAGCACGTTTTGACACTCTATGGACCTGTTTTTGGTTTTTAGAATGTAATAACCAAATTCAATTGTAAATACTAAACTAATAAAAACATCCAGTTTTTCTTCTGGATGTTTTTAATTTCTTAGTCACCTAAACTGCTAAAATCAACTTTAGGAACTGATTTATCTTCTTCTGGAGTTTGAAAAAAATCTGCAGCTTTAAAACCAAAGATAGCAGCAACTAGATTACTTGGAAAAGTTTCTAATTTAACATTATAGTTGCTAACAACGCTATTGTAGAGTTGGCGAGAGTAAGAAATTTTATTTTCTGTGTTGGTCAACTCTTCTTGTAATTGAGCAAAGGTACCACTAGCTTTCAATTCTGGATAGTTTTCCGCAAGAGCAAAGATATCTGAAATTTGACGAGATAGGGCATCACTAGCTTTCATAGCTTCAGCTGGCGAAGATGCTGTCGCAACTTGTCTACGGAGTTCAGTCACCTTTTCTAGAGTAGAACTTTCGTATTTAGAGTAACCTTTTACTGATTCAATTAAGTTTGGTAAGAGATCATTTCGACGCTTCAACTGAACATCAATCTGACTCCAAGCTTCCTTAGTCTGCATACGACTTTTTACCAATTTATTGTAACAATCAATAACCAAAAAAATAATTAGAGCAAGAACTCCATAAAAAATCCAATTCATCACAAAGCTCCTTTCTGCCTTTTGATTAGTACAAGTATATCAAATTTCCATATTTTTTGGTAAAATAAGATGACATCAAAGAAGGATACAACTATGAAACCAGAAACTTTTTACACATTACTCGCTGAACAAAATATTGTTCTTACTGACCAGCAAAAAGCACAATTTGAGCGTTATTTTGAACTCTTAGTCAAGTGGAATGAAAAAATCAATCTAACTGCCATTACTGAAAAGGATGAAGTCTATCTCAAACATTTTTATGATTCGATTGCACCTATCCTGCAAGGGTTGCTTGGAAATCAGGAAATTAAGTTATTAGATATTGGAGCTGGTGCTGGATTTCCAAGCCTTCCTATGAAGATTCTCTACCCTCAGTTAGATGTAACCATTATTGACTCTCTAAACAAGCGAATCAACTTTCTTAACCTCTTAGCACAAGAATTAGGGTTAGAAAATGTTCACTTCTACCATGGGCGTGCAGAAGATTTCGGTCAAGACAAGAATTTTCGTGCCCAGTTTGATATCGTCACAGCTCGAGCAGTTGCTCGTCTGCAGGTCTTATCTGAATTAACCATTCCTTTTCTAAAAGTCGGTGGCAAATTACTGGCACTCAAGGCAAGCAATGCACCTGAGGAATTGACAGAGGCAAAAAATGCTCTTAACCTTCTCTTTAGCAAGGTTGAGGACAACATCAGCTATACTCTCCCCAATGGAGATCCTCGCTATATTACTGTGGTAGAAAAGAAAAAAGAAACTCCAAATAAATACCCAAGAAAAGCAGGTATGCCAAATAAACGCCCGCTTTAGAATGATTAATCGGACATCTACCAAAATCAACCTCGCTCTCCTCTTTCTAGGCTCAGGAAAAATTCGTTTACAAAACGAATTTTTTCTGCTATACTATCCTAAGCAAAGGTTTTTAATGTCATCCCGTGAGGTGACGAAGACGCAGATATACATAACATTCATTAAAATGTGGTCAATTATTTTTTAATGAAGTCTTACTCTGAGAGCCTATTGCTGTAAAATAACGGGCTCTTTTTTGATGCCCAAAAGTGAGGTATTTATGAAACAAGAATCAACTGTTGATTTGTTATTAGACGTCGACCAACGTCCTTCTGTTGGTAAGGGAATTCTTCTCAGCTTCCAGCACGTTTTTGCTATGTTTGGTGCAACAATTTTGGTCCCACTGATTTTGGGAATGCCTGTATCCGTTGCCCTCTTTGCTTCAGGGGTTGGTACCCTCATCTATATGATTGCAACAGGTTTTAGAGTTCCTGTTTATCTTGGTTCTTCTTTCGCCTTTATTACAGCCATGTCACTTGCCATGAAAGAAATGGGTGGTGATGTATCTGCTGCTCAGACAGGGGTTATCCTAACTGGTTTTGTTTATGTCCTTGTTGCTGCAAGCGTTCGTTTCGCAGGTACAAAATGGATTGATAAACTCTTGCCACCAATCATTATCGGACCAATGATTATCGTTATCGGTCTTGGTCTTGCAGGATCTGCCGTAACCAACGCTGGTCTTGTAGCTGACGGAAACTGGAAAAACGCTCTTGTAGCCGTTGTTACTTTCTTGATTGCTGCCTTTATCAATACAAAAGGAAAAGGTTTCCTTCGTATCATTCCTTTCCTCTTTGCCATTATCGGTGGATATCTCTTTGCGCTAGCGCTCGGCTTGGTTGACTTCACTCCTGTTCTTCAAGCTAACTGGATTGAAATTCCTGGCTTCTACCTACCATTCAATACAGGTGGTGCCTTCAAACAATACGACCTTTACTTTGGCCCTGAAACAATCGCCATCTTACCAATCGCTATCGTAACCATTTCTGAACATATCGGTGACCACACCGTTCTAAGTCAAATCTGTGGACGCCAATTCTTAAAAGATCCAGGTCTTCACCGCACTCTTCTCGGTGATGGTATCGCAACTTCTGTTTCTGCCTTCCTTGGTGGACCAGCAAATACAACTTACGGTGAAAATACAGGGGTTATTGGTATGACTCGCATCGCTTCTGTCTCTGTTATCCGTAACGCTGCTTTTATCGCTATCGCCCTTAGCTTCCTTGGTAAATTTACTGCCTTGATTTCTACAATTCCAAACGCTGTACTTGGTGGTATGTCAATCCTTCTATACGGGGTTATCGCAAGCAACGGTTTGAAAGTCTTGATCAAGGAACGTGTTGATTTTGGTCAAATGCGTAACCTAATCATCGCAAGTGCGATGTTGGTACTTGGACTTGGTGGAGCAATCCTTAAACTTGGACCTGTTACACTTTCTGGTACTGCTCTCTCAGCTATGACAGGTATCATTTTGAACTTGATCTTGCCATACGAAAACAAAAATTAAATATTTAAATATCTAAACAAAAAAAAATCCACTCAAATAAAGAGTGGATTTTTTATGACCTTTTTGGAGTATATTTCTTTTCTAGAATCAAATCCTTCAAAGAAATAATAGTCACAGCCAGTAAAATCATTGCCATACCAAGAAAATCTACTGGATAAAAAATATCTCCCATAATCATAAAGGCAAAAAATACTGCAGAAATAGGCTCAATCGAAGCTAGAAGGCTAGACTTGACTGGTCCAATCATACTGGCACCTTTAAGAAAGGCAGTATAGGCAAAGACCGTTCCTATCAGAATGATTCCTGCAAAAGCTAGAAAGATATCAAAAGATAAGGGAATACTAGCCCCGATAATCCCTGTAAAAGGCACTGCTAGAAAACCTGAGATCATCATTCCCACACCGATGACCAAAATACTCCCCCACTTTTGAATCAAATTAATGGGTAAAATGATATAAAGAGCATAGGTCAGAGCTGAGAACAAGCCCCAGAAAAGTCCAGCTGGTGTCATAGAAAGCTGATCCAACTGCCCATGGGTTGCAATGAGAAAAGTCCCACCTATAGCCAAAATCATAGACAGGATTTCTGAAAGCGTAGGGGCTACCTTATCTTTTATACAAGTATAAGCTAAGATTCCAACTGGACAGACATACTGAAGGACTGTCGCTGTGCCAGCATTTGTCTCTTGGATAGCTGATAAATAGGCCAATTGATTTAAAAAGAGACCAAATAAAGAAAACAGAAAGAGAGAAAACAAACTTGATTTGTCCGTCAGAAATGCCAAAAACTGTTCTTTAGATTTTATATAAGACAAAAGAACTAGGAGAAGACCTGCGATAATTAAACGGATATTGGTTAAAACAAGAGCAGAAATTCCATGAGCCATCAAGTATTGACCGCTGGTCCCTGATAGGCCCCATGCGATACCTGCAATCACTGTAAAAAGAGTTCCTTTTAAAGCTTTTGACATACTTCCTCCCTAGTCTGCCTCTCGAATCAAGTCCATGACCTGATTACGATCCAAAATCCACTGGGCACGCTCATCTTTTTCATAGGTTCGGTTAGATAGAAAAATTGCCGCCTCTTGCTTCTGTCGATTCCACATGATAAAAGTTCCAGTATAGCCTGTGTGATCCAGCCAATCACCTTCTATATTCCAAGCCAATGAACGTTCCTTGTCATCCAAGTCTGAATAATTTTGACTTAAGTTTTCAGCAAAGGAATCCTGTAAATAATGCTCTAGGAAGATTTTTAAATCATGAACAGTTGAAAATAAACCTGCACTCCCAGCATGTCTACCTAATAAACGCGCTTTGGGATCATGTACCACTCCCGCTTTCTGTCCACGAACCGTTGGAACAGCACTAGCAACTGGGCCAAACTGGGTTTCCTTCATCTTCCATGGATTCAACACTTGCTCTTGTAAAATCTGATCCAAGTCCTTTTCAAAATAAGATTCTAAAAGAAAACCTAGTAAGAGAAAGTGCACATCTGAGTATAGAAAGGCTCTCTTCTCTCGGCGATTCAGATGAAACATAGCTTCTCTTAACTGATCTGCTGAAAGCTGATCTCTATTAGGAATAAAAGGATCTAAATCCGTTGCATGCGTTAGGAGTTGTCGAATGGTGATGTCTGGGTAATCCACTTCTGGAAGATAGTCTCTTATGGAGTTATCTAACTCAATCTTGCCTTCCTTCCACAAAAAGGTTAAGACCGTTCCTACTCCAACGACCTTGCTCACACTTGCCAAATCATAGACCAAACCCTCACGAGTCTGCTCACCAATTTCTGGATTTGCTTCACCTAGATACCAGTCAGACCAAACGCCATCCTGATAATACGCAAAAGAGGCACCAGGATAAATCCCTGCCTCAATTTGTTGCTCTATTTTTTGAATGATTTTTTGTTTCATACTGCTTCAAACCACAATTCAACATTGTTGGCATCTTTGGTTAGGAAAAACTTTTCAGACTTAGGAATAAAGTAACCTGTAGCTTCAAAACGTTGACGAAGACTAGCTAGGTCAAGTTCTTTTACTTGGAATTTCAACATAGACAAGTCCCAAGTTACATTATTTTCAACAAGTAAATCACCGTCTTGAGCTTCTCTAAAAGCGATTCGATTTTCGATTTCTTCTTTTTCAAGTAGGCTGCTTGTATCTTCTGGCAAGTTAACTTCCACTGAGATTTCAAACGCCGTCAAATATTGCATGTTCTCGTCTTTTGAAAAAGTGACTTCTTCTTCAACCTTTTCCAAATCTCTAATATCATCTTCCGCATGAACAAGGACACAATCGCCTTCTGGAGAAAGAACCTCAAAAGCATATCCCTTGTTTCCTTTATAGAGTTGAGCAAGCTTTTCCATTCTAGCTAGTAGCGCTTCAATCTCAGATGGATTTTCTACTTTTACAATCAATCTAGCTAATTTTTTTACTCCTTCAACCTTACGGCTTCTCATACTCGGTGACTCTTCTAAAACTAACTTTTCAATGCCTGACTGGTCTCCAAGTGATAAGAAGGCAGACTCTTCAAGCAAGGGTTTCATACCCAAAGTCTCAATATAAAATGATTCATTTAAATTTCTATTATTTACCTTTAGCGTCGGGATCATACGCACAATTTGATTTACAATCATAAATTCCTCCAACATTTTTATTTTAAAGGATTTTATGATATTTTACAAGTTATTCAACTAAAAACTTTAACTATATTAACTCTTTAAATAAATCAACCCCTTCTGTCAGTAGAAGGGGAACTTATTTATTTTTACTAAAAACCCTTATTTAATCTTTCCAAGAGAATTCTGCCTGAATACCATAGTGATCGCTAACTTGAGGACTTTGTTTGCCATCGAAAACTACTTGCAGACGCTCTACCTGAATATCTTTACTTGTAAAGACATAATCAATTCGTAGAGGCTCAGTATTTCCTTTCCAACCATCAATTTCAGGCGGAACAGTATAACTACCACTTCTTTCTTTTGCAACTTCAAATGCATCTTGTAAGTCTAGTGGACTAGCTAGAATTGCTTGATAACCCTCTTGGCCTGCAGGATTATTGAAATCACCTGCTAGTAAGAGAGGCTTATTTAATTCTTTCAAAACTGCTTCAAAACGCGCCCATTCCTCTTGGAAGCCTTTATCCCACCAAGAGAGATGCACACTCGCAACAGCAAGTTCTTTACCTTCAACTACTGTTTCTACTAAAGCAACTCGTCGTGTGTGGTAATCTGTCGGGTCATCCACATCTGAAACTAAAATCTCACGCGCTTCAATCGGTGTTTTAGATAAGATTGCAACACCTTCATGATAGCGATCATAACCGATATGGTTATAAGCCCATGTCCAATAGTATTTGAGTCCTTTTTCAGCTAATTTCTCTACCAAGAGACGAACATAGTGATCTTGATGAATCGGCTCAGCAGATGGTAATGGTTGATAAAGTGGACCAGCCTCTACTTGCTCTGAGGTGATTTCTTGGTTAATTTCCTGAAAACAAATCACATCATAATTGTTTTCAAGGATGTCTTTTAACAAGAGCTGAAATTTTTCTTCAGGATTTTTTTCCATCCAACTATGAGTATTAAGGGTTAAAAATTTCATACTTTTCTCCTATAAACAAGAGGTTGGAAAAAACTTCCAACCCCTAAATGATTACAATTCTACTTTTGCAACTGCTGTATTAGCTGCAAGAGAACCTGTTTGTTCTAATTTAACTGACTTGATCGCGTCTCCATTTGTAAAGACAACTACAGTTGTAGTTTCACGACCTGCTGCTTGAATAGCACCTAAGTCAGCTGTGACAAGAAGATCACCAGCAGCAACTTGTTGTCCTTCAGCAACACGAACTGTAAATGGTTTTCCTTCAAGACTTACTGTGTCTAAACCAATGTGAACAAGTACTTCGAGGCCTGCTTCAGTCACAAGACCAAGAGCATGTTTAGTTGGGAAGATGCTTGATACAGTACCTGATACTGGAGATACAATGTTTCCGTTAGCTGGTTCTACTGCGAATCCATCACCCATCATTTTTTGTGCGAATACAGGATCCTTCACTTGGTCCAATTCAATCACTTGACCGTCAGCAACTGAGTAAACTTCTTCAGTCACACCTTTGTATACAACAGCATCTTTTTGAGCTGCTGCCATTTGACTTGGAAGAGTTTCAGGAATCACTTCACCTGAATCAAGAAGGTCTTGAATATCTGATTTCAAAACGTCAGCTTTAGGTCCATAAATAGCTTGGACACCTTGTCCTTTCATGACAAGACCCATAGCTCCTTCAGCCTTCCATTGTTCTTCTGTTCCGACTTTTTCAGCTTCTTTTACAGTAACACGAAGACGAGTCATACATGCGTCCACATCAACGATATTAGCACGTCCACCAAGAAGGTTAATGATATTTACAGCTTGAGAAGCTTCTGCAACTTTTGACTCACCATCAGCTGCAGATTCTGATGAACCTTCAGCATTTTCGTAGTTTCCGTTACGTCCTGGAGTTGCGTAGTTGAATTTCTTGATCATGAAGTTAGCGATAACATACATAATAACTGCAAAAAGTACTGTTACCCAAATAAAGTTAATGATATCCATACCTAGACCAGCATTGATAGCTAATGGTGTACGAGTCAAGAATTCTATTGAGCCGAATGAGTGCACACGAAGGTGAACAATATCAGCCATTGCAAAGGCAGCACCTTGAACAAGAGCGTAGACAAGGTAAAGAGGTGTTGCGATGAACATGAACATATACTCGATTGGTTCAGTAACCCCTGTCAAGAAAGTTGCAAGAGCTGTCGCAATCATCATACCTTTATATTGGTGTTTCTTATCTGGATCAACGTTACGGTAAATAGCAACGATGATACCCATCAAGATACCGAATGAACCGATCATTTGTCCAACTTTGAAACGAGCTGGAGTTACAGTTGTAAGAAGGTGTTGGTATTGATCTGGATCTGTTCCTTTAAGGTTTACAAGGTCTGTTACCCATGCAAGCCATAGTGGATCTTGACCAAATACTTGAGTTCCTTTTGCTGCACCAGTTAACACATCATAAGTACCACCAAGAGCTGTATAGTTCATTGGGATTGTCAACATGTGGTGAAGTCCAAATGGCAAGAGCAAACGTTCCAAAGTACCATACAAGAATGGTGCTAGAACTGGAGCTGTTTCTTGTGAGTTAGCAATCCAAATACCAAAGTTGTTGATACCTGTTTGAACAACTGGCCAAGCAACTGAAAGAACAATCGCTGCAATCGCTGAACGAAGGATAACAACAAACGGTACGAAACGTTTTCCGTTAAAGAATGAAAGTGCATCTGGCAATTTACGGAAGTTGTAGTATTTGTTAAAGGCAGTTGCCCCTACAAAACCAGAAATAATCCCTACAAACACACCCATGTTAAGGGCTGGAGCTTCAAACACACTGATAAAGTAATCAGAAACTTTGATAGAGTTACCAAAAATTGTTGAAACCATAGCGTTAGGATCTTTCAACATATCACTACTTACACTAAAGATAGCACCAGTGATACGGTTGATTAAGATAAAGGCAAGTCCTGCTGCAAATGCACCACCTGCACGTTCTTTAGCCCAGCTACCACCGATAGCAAGAGCAAACAAGATATGTAGGTTACCGATAACTCCCCAACCGATTTGCTCAAGAATTCCACCTGTAATCACGAGTGGTGCAAAGTTAGGGTTAATCATTGCAAGTGACTTACCGATTGAAATCATCAATCCAGCAGCCGGCATAACAGCGATAACCACCATTAAAGCCTTACCGAATTTTTGCCAAAACTCGAAAGACAAAACATTTTTGAATGTAGCTTTCATCATTCAAATCTCCTTATTTTATTCTAATGCAAACGATTTACGAAAACGTTTGCATCAATCACACCTCTATTATACCACTTTTTATTTTTTTGTAAAGGCTTTTTTTATTTTTTTTTTGATGTTCAAACTTTTTAACAAATCTTCAAAGGTTTAGCGATTTTGAGTTTGCTGGTGATTTTTGATATAATATTAGCTATGAAATCCTATAATACCTTGAATGATTATTACCGAAATTTATTTGGAGAAAAGACATTTAAAGTTCCAATCGATGCTGGATTTGATTGTCCCAACCGTGATGGTACAGTAGCCCATGGAGGCTGTACTTTTTGTACGGTTTCTGGATCTGGAGATGCAATCGTTGCTCCTGATGCTCCTATTCGAGAGCAATTCTATAAAGAGATTGACTTTATGCATCGTAAATGGCCTGATGTCCAAAAGTATTTGGTTTATTTCCAAAATTTTACTAATACTCATGAAAAATTAGAAGTCATTCGCGAGCGTTATGAGCAAGCCATCAATGAACCGGGGGTTGTCGGTATCAATATCGGTACACGACCTGACTGTCTTCCTGATGAAACGATTGAATACTTGGCAGAGCTATCAGAACGAATGCATGTTACCGTAGAGTTAGGCTTACAAACGACTTTTGAAGAAACTTCTGAATTGATAAACCGTGCTCACTCCTATGAACTTTATGTGGAGACTGTCAAACGCTTGAGAAAATATCCAAAGATTGATATTGTAGCGCATTTAATCAATGGTTTGCCAGGTGAAACCCATGAGATGATGGTGGAAAATGTTCGCCGCTGTGTGACTGATAATGATATTCAAGGAATTAAACTGCATCTACTTCACCTCATGACCAACACTCGAATGCAACGAGACTATCACGAAGGACGTTTACAACTCATGAGCCAAGATGAATATGTTAAGGTCATCTGTGACCAGCTGGAAATCATTCCCAAGCATATCGTTATCCATCGAATAACAGGAGATGCGCCTAGAGATTTGCTGATTGGTCCTATGTGGAGTCTCAATAAATGGGAAGTTCTAAATAGCATTGAAGCCGAAATGAGACGTAGAGGAAGTGTACAAGGTTGCAAGGCTGTAAAACAGGAGTTTATGAATGAAAAGACCACTTGAAATGGCGCATGATTTTCTTGCCCAAGTCATCACCCCAGAAGATATTGTTGTGGATGCGACCATGGGAAATGGCCACGATACCCTTTTTCTTGCCAAGTTGGCTAAGCAAGTCTACGCTTTTGACATCCAGAATCAAGCTCTGGAAAAAACAAGTCAACGCCTCGAAGAAGCTGGTTTGTCCAATGTAGACCTAATCTTGAAAGGCCACGAAACCGTGGATCAATTTGTGACAGAAGTCAAGGCCGCCATCTTTAATCTAGGTTATCTGCCTTCTGCTGATAAAAGCATTATCACTCAACCTCAGACGACCCTTGAGGCACTAGAAAAACTCTGTCAGATGCTCGTTAAGTGCGGACGGATTGCCATTATGATATACTACGGGCATGAAGGTGGAGATATAGAGCGAGATGCTGTCTTAGATTTTGTCAGTCAGTTGCCACAACAAGAATATACCGCTACGATCTATCGTACCCTCAACCAAATCAACAATCCACCATTTTTAGTCATGATTGAAAAATTAGAAAGGTATCGCCATGGATAAACAATACCTACGAGATAAAATAGAAGGACTTCGTCACAAATTCGTTGAATCAACCCAACATGAACGGGCAGTTGGTATGTTAGATGAAGCTCATATGAGCAAAAAGATGCTAAAAATCAAGAAGAAAATGATAACTCTCGAAATGGAGCGTTGCCAGAAAAAAATTGAGCACAAGGATTGCTCGAAGATTGATCAAAAAATCCAAGAACAAAAGGAACTTTTTGAAGCTTGTCGAAAACAAAAATAAGGAGGTAGAAGATGGACTTACTTTTTTATCTCTTGATATTTTTACTTGTTCTAATTGTTTCTAGTACGACCAATAAACTACTTCCTTTTTTACCCATGCCCCTGATTCAAATACTTCTGGGGATTGGGATTGGTCTGTGCTTACCGAATAACCAGTATCACTTAGACACTGAGTTGTTTCTAGCTTTAGTGATTGGTCCTCTCCTCTTTCGCGAGGCTCAAGAGGCAGATGTAACCTCTATTCTAAAACACTGGAAAATTGTTCTCTACCTTATTTTCCCTGTTATCTTTGTATCAACATTGAGTATGGGAGGCCTTGCCCATGTCCTTTGGATTGGCTTGCCATTAGCTGCCTGCGTTGCAGTCGGTGCTGCACTTGGTCCTACAGATCTCGTTGCTTTTGCTTCCCTTTCTGAACGTTTTACCTTTCCAAAACGCATTTCAAATATCTTAAAAGGAGAAGGCCTGTTAAATGACGCTTCTGGGCTTATTGCTTTTCGTGTAGCCCTCATCGCTTGGACAACGGGAACTTTTTCAATAACTCAAGCAGGGATATCTCTGGCTATCTCTATCGTTGGAGGACTTGCAGTTGGTATTATGACGGCTTTAATCAACCGATTCCTCCACTCCTTCCTTCTAAGTGTTCGTGCTACTGATATAGCCAGTGAACTGCTGCTAGATCTTAGTTTACCCCTTCTAACATTCTTTATCGCTGAAGGAATTCATGTTTCTGGAATTATCGCAGTCGTTGTTGCTGGTATTTTAAAAGCGAGTCGTTTTAAAAAGATTAATCTTCTTGAAGCGCAGGTTGATACTGTGACTGAAACCGTCTGGCACACTGTAACCTTTATGCTCAATGGTTCTGTCTTCGTTCTGTTGGGAATGGAACTGGAGATGATTGCGGAGCCAATTCTGAAGAGTGCTTTTTACAACAAAGTGCTTCTTCTCATCACGGTCTTCCTCTTAACCTTCTTACTTTTTGCTATCCGCTTTGTAATGATTTATGGGTTTTACGCTTTGCGTATTAAGAAACTTCAAAAAAGTCTCCACAAGTATATTAAAGATATGCTTCTCTTGACATTTTCTGGAGTTAAAGGAACAGTTTCTATTGCTACTATCCTTTTAATACCGTCAAATCTAGAGCAAGAATATCCTCTCCTTCTCTTTCTCGTCGCAGGTGTAACCCTGGTCAGTTTTCTTACTGGTTTAGTAGTTTTGCCACACCTTTCTGAAGAGCAAGAGCCATCTAAGGATCATCTCATGCACATCGCTATCCTAAATGATGTTGCCATGGAGTTAGAGAAAGATTTGGACAATACTAAAAACAAGGTTCCCCTATATGCGGCGATCGATAATTATCATGGACGGATTGAAAACCTCATCCTCAGCCAGGAAAATAAGGAAATCCAGGAAGACTGGGAAGCTTTGAAACTATTGATTCTCAGTATCGAGAGCGATGGTTTGGAGCAGGCCTACGAAGAGGGAAAAATCAGTGAAAGAGGATATCGTGTCTACCAACGTTATCTGAAAAGCATGGAGAAAAATATTAAACGAAACTTTGCTTCTCGACTAACCTACTACTTCCTTGTTTCTATTCGGATTGTACGTTTTCTCCTACACGAGTTGCTTACATTTGGCAAAACCCTCCGTTCCTTGAAGAACAAAGAAACCCAAAGACTTCTGGCCATTGACTATGACCAGATTGCTGAACTCTACCTAGCCAATACTGAAATCATCATCGAAAGTTTGGAAAACCTCAAAGGGATTTATAAGAGTTCTCTAATTAGCTTTATGCAGGAATCTCGTCTACGTGAAACCAGTCATATTACCAGTGGTGCCTTTGTGGAGCGGGTTATCAATCGTATTAAACCCAATAATATCGACGAAATGCTGAGAGGTTATTATCTAGAACGTAAATGCATCTTTGAGTACGAGAAACAAAAACTCATCTCAGCCCAGTATGCTAAAAAACTACGACAAAATGTAAACAACCTAGAAACTTATTCCCTAAAAGAATCAGCCAACACGCTACCTTATGATATGATGGAATTAGTTCGACGAAATTAAGATTTAGGTTAAAAGCGAAATTTTATTGTGGAGGATTATGCAATGAAAGAGTTGTGGAAACAACTAACTAACAGGCACTTATTAAAAGCTTTTTTACACTATTATCGTGTTTCAGATATTGAATTAACCAGTGTAGCTGTTGCCTATTATTGGTTGATTTCAATCTTTCCACTTCTCATGATAGTGGTCAATATCCTCCCATATTTTCAGATTCCAATCTCTGATTTTCTGATTTCACTGAAGGAATTTTTACCAGATACAATCTATGATGTAGTAGCAAAGATTGCCCGCGAAGTACTGACACAACCATCTGCTGGACTCTTGAGTTTTGCGGTGATATCAGCCCTTTGGACCTTCTCAAAATCCATGAATTTCCTCCAAAAGGCTTTTAATAAAGCTTATGGAATCGCTAAGAACAGAGGTCTTATTTCTCATCAACTGATGAGTATCCTGGTAAGTTTGGGTCTACAGATTCTCTTTGCCATCATTCTCTTCTTTAGTATGTTTGGTCATATGTTACTAGACTTTCTTAAGAACTACTGGAAATCTGAGAGTTCCCTATTTAGTTACTTACAAAATTTTACAGGACCTTTAGTTTATGTATTCCTCTTTGCAATCCTCATCATGATTTATTACTTACTTCCAAACGTGAAAATCGGTCGTATTCGTTACGTCCTTCCTGGAAGTCTATTCGTATTCGTCACTCTTATTTCTTTATTAACCATCTTTTCAGCTTACTTCAATAACTATGTCAACTATCTCGTCGACGTTCGATTTTTCAGTTCCATCATCGTTGTTGTCATGATGTTCTGGTTCATTATTATTGCTAAGTTATTGATTGTCGGTGCAGTGATCAATGCCAGTGTTCAAAGCCTTAAGGATCCAGACTTCAAGGTCAATCAATAATTTTTTATCGATTAATACTCAATGAAAATCAAAGAGCAAACTAGGAAGCGAGCCGCAGGCTGTACTTGAGTACGGCAAGGCGAAGCTGACGTTGTTTGAATTTGATTTTCGAAGAATATAAACAAATCAATCCCCCAGTCATTTAATACTGGGGGATTTTCTTTAGTACTTTATTGTCCACTCGTTAGGGCTTGCAACTCTGATTTTAGATATTGAGCCAAATGTTGGTGAGCAAAAATATTGGCATTTTTTTCTGCGGTAGGATTGTAGTTTGTGTTGGTATTTACATCATAAACATAAATATCACCATTCTCTGACTGAACCCATTCAATAGCAGCAACTTCAATCTGAGCATTCTTAAGGAAATTTTCATAAGCTTCTCTTCGAGAATCTGGTAGGGGTTCTGTAATCTGGAATTTTTCAGACGTTTCTAGTTGTTCTGGTCTCTTGCCAATTTGACAACCATCTGCTGGGCACAATTGGAAACCATCTGAAGAATCGATTGAAACAGTATAAAGGAATTTTTGATTGATAAACTCTGAACGACGGATACGTCCATCACTTGGCTTGATGTAGGCTTGTAACAAGGTAATCCCGTCCACTGATGGTTCAAAGAGAGGACTATTGACATAAGCTTCCAATTCTTCTTCATTTTGGAAGAGTTGAACTCCTAACCCCTTACCTGCTCGATTGTGCTTGGTAATCAATGGATAGATGTTCAATTTTCTGGCTGCTTCAATGATATTTTCTTGGCCTAAAACTGCAACTGTCGCAGGAGTCTCAATACCAGACTCGTTTAATTTCAAATATTGTTTGACTTTACTGATTTCTAAGTTGATGGCACCAGTTCCATTCACAACCTTGCGTCCATGTGCTTCTAACCAAGTAATCACCTGCTCTGTATATTCTGGCGCATAGCGATGCCCTCTGGTGTGAGAAGACGCAGACATACGATTGTAAAAGATACCTTGTGGCGGTGGACTTTGCAAATCCAAAATGCCACTAGACAAATCCCACAGTTCATAAGGGACTTCTAGTTCTTCCAACCATTTGACCAAATGCTGGGTCCATTCAAGATTCTCATGAATCACATAAACTTTTGCTTCACTCATTACTTATAAACTCCTTAAGAAAAGCTGACTGATAGTTGGCTTTCCTTTTCTTCTTCTAAAATATATCCTTCTGTTTTTTCGATAACGCTAACTGTTAAGATTTGACCCAAAACATTGATCATAGTACGGCCAGCATTGACAAAGAAATCAACTGCAAAAATCAAGGCTACTCCTTCTACTGGCAAGCCCAGTTGAGGTGCTGCAGCTAGTAGAACCACGATAGCTCCTGATGGTACGGTTGCCGCAGTTTTTCCAATCAAAGTCAACAATAAAACAGTAAACAAGAGACTGGATAAAGAAAATTGAATACCGTAGGCATGCGCGATAAAAATCGTAGCTACAGAGAAATAAACTGCTGCTCCTTCTAAGTTAAAAGTATATCCTAAAGGAACAACTAAATCAATCGTGTGCTCGTCATGCCCCTGTTTTTTCAAATCTTTAAGAAGTGAAGGCAAGACAACACTAGAACTACCAGTAACAAAGGCCAGTGTCAAGAGGCTCCAATTTTCACGAAAGGCTGACAAATACGGTACTTTAAAGAAGACAGCAATCAAAGGGAAAATAAGGAGAATCAAAACAGCATAAGCCAAATAAGTTCCGATTACAAATTGACCAAGCCCAATCAACTTGTCAACACCAGTCGTTGCAACATCTTTGGCGATAAATCCAAAAATCCCAATCGGTGATAGTTTAACAATCACTGCAACAATCTTATAAATAGCTTCAATCCAGATTTGGAAACCTTCGATGATTTTCTGAGATTTATCAGACTTAAGGTTACCAATTCCGTAACCAAGAAAGATAGCAAAAACGATAATCGGCAATAGGGCGCCGTCTGAAAGAGATTTGACAATATTTGATGGAATAAAACCAAGGAGAAATTCGCTAAATTTTACATTGTTGGCGATACCATCAAGGTTCCCACCAGTTTGACCAATATTCACACCTTGTCCAAATCCTAAATAGTAACTAGCAAATACAAACAAGAGCGTAATAGCAGTTGTCACGGCAAAAAAGTAAACCAAGTTCTTGGTCAAGATTTTCCCGAAAGATTTTTTCCCGATAACGCTGGCTACTGCAACAACGATAGTCGGGAAGATTAGTGGAATGATAACCATATTGATCAATTTAATAAAGGCTTGTCCTAAAAATTGATAAAAACCTGCAAATTGTGGCCAGATGACCGCAGCGATAACACCTAAGACCAAAGCCACCAATAATTGGATTCCTAGTGAGAGTTTTGACCATAACGTAACTAATTTCATAAGAAACTCCTTTGTTTTATTTGCTACTCATTCTACTACTATTCTTCTCTTCAGACTAATATATATTTTCTATGGTGAACATAAAAAAGATTTATATTGAGAGTTCAAACTATCATCATAGCAAACACATGATTCATTATATTCAAGCAGGAATTATAAAATCTGTTTCTTACCAATGATTTTTTGCTAAAACAGTGTTAAATCAAGGAATATGCTTTCCTTTTATTCAAATTTTATGATACAATATTGTTATGATTTTAATGAAACTCGCTTCCGTCTTGCTTTTGGTGTTAACCTTGGCTTTGGCTATTATCTTTAGTAGATTCTTCAAGCTAAAAAAAAAAGGGATTAACTTTGCAGATTTGGCTTTTCCTTTTCTGATTTTTGAATACTATTTGATCACTGGAAAGGTTTATACACACAATCAACTTCCGATATTGGGAGCAGCCTTATCTTTGTTGGCAATCATTCTAGCCTTTTTCTTCTTGAGCAAAAAACGTAGTTTTTATTATCCAAAATTCCTTAAATTCTTTTGGAGAGCTGGATTTCTACTCACATTGCTCATCTACATCGTTATGATTGTTCAAATCTTCATGATGAAATAAATGGCAACAAATTTCGCCAGCACCTCAACAAAGTTGGCAACCCGACGTTCCATTTGAGGTGCTCTTCTAATGACATTTAAAAACGAGATTATTAAAAAATAAATAGGAGATGAAACAAGTGAAAAAAACGTTCTTTGCAAGTGCCATCATGCTTACTTACCTAGGATTTGCAACAAACCCAGCTTTAGCTGAAGAAAATAAAGTCCAAACTACTTCAGCTGAAACGACGCAACAAACTACAACAGCTAACAAGGTTGAAACAAAGGAACCAGTTCCTTCTACTGAAGCAAGTTCAAGCACACCAACAACTTCTACAACAAACGCAAGTAAAACTTCAGCTAAGAAAGAAGAAAACCAGGTTCCAGAAGACAAAAAAGATGGTTGGGTCTTTGAAGAAAATATCTGGCGCTTCTATGAAGCGAACAAGGCTGCCGTCAATTGGAAAAAAATCCACGGTAAATGGTACTACTTTGATAAGGATGGTATCATGCTCAGCAATACAATTTATGATGGGTACATCCTGACTAGCAGCGGGGCTATGGTCGATAGTGGCTGGGCTAAAATTAAAGATAACTGGTATTATGCTAATCCATCTGGAAAAACCGTTAAACAAGACTGGAAAAAGATTGGCGGTGTATGGTACTACTTTGATAAAGACGGTATCATGCTCAGCAACACCATTTTTAACGGTTATCTCTTTACCAATAGTGGTGCTATGGCCGAGAGCACTTGGGTCAAACAAGATGGCAAATGGTATTATGCTCAAGCTTCTGGTAGCTTAATCAAAAACAAGTGGGATAAAATCGGTGGAGTTTGGTACTACTTTAACAAAGATGCCACAATGGCAAGCAACCAATGGCAAGGTAGCTTCTACCTAAAATCTAGCGGTGCCATGGCTGAAAAAGAATGGATTTTCGATAAAAACTACAATAGTTGGTTCTATTTGAAATCAGGTGGTACTTATGCAGCGCGTGAATGGATTGGCTCCTACTACCTCAAGGCCGGTGGTTACATGGCTAAGAGTGAATGGATTTTTGATAACTACTATAACGCTTGGTATTACCTAGAAGATAGCGGGGTCTATGTCACAGGAACTCATAAAATCGATGGAAAAGCACATCAGTTCCAAAGTAATGGAAAATGGATTGGTGAAGTGCCCGTAAGTCGTGGATTTGAAAAAGGAAAATACACATATACCGTTTTCTTAGATCCAGGACACGGTGGTAAAGATCCAGGTGCTGTTTATTATAACACTAATGAAAAAGACCTCACCATGCAAGTTTATCAAAAACTACGCAAGGAACTCCAAGGTCTTGGTTATACAGTTCTTTCTTCGAGAGATAGTGATGTCTATGTCGACTTTGTCACCGAACGTTCAAAAATAGCCAACAACACGAACTCCGATATCTTCATTAGCATCCACTTCAATGCTAGCGGAAGCCCTGCTTCTAACCGTTCTGGTATTCAGACTTATTCTTACGAAGAAGCTGCTGGCTATCCTTCTCGGATTAATTCATACTGGCATAATCACCCTGATCGTATCAGTGAAAGCAATCGCCTTGCTGCTGATATCCACTCTTCACTCCTAGCTGAAACTGGCGCTAAGGATGCTGGCCTCCTCCAAAGCAGCTTTGCTGTCCTTCGAGAAACAGATAAACCAGCCGTTCTATTGGAGCTTGGTTATATTGACAATTTCAATGAAAACCAACAAATTCGTAGCGATGCCTACCAAAATAGATTGGTTGCTGGGATTGTCAAAGGTATTCAAAAATATTACGCAGGTAAATAAAGTAAAAGTCTCGAGAAAACTCGAGACTTTTTTTGCTTAAGAATTTTGAATGAAAAAATTTGTTTTTAAAAATTATAAATACTTGACAATATATACATATATGATACAATTAAAATAATAAGGTTCGCCTTAGAAATAAAATGAAAAATTAAAGAGGAGATAAAACAATGAAAAAAGTTTTATTAACAAGTGCATTAGCATTGTCAGCAATCGCTAGCGTTTCTTATGCAGCTACTGAAGTTCCTTCTATCCCAGGAGTAACTGCTTCAACTGCTGGGACAGTTACAAAGGCAAATGCTGCTAATAACCATAACAACCGTTTTGGTTTCGCAGTTTCTCCATTAAACAAGAAAGCTTTCAGTTTTGCAGGTGCTAAGACTTATCCAGCTAAGCCAGTTGCAGGTACTGACGGTAAACCTTTGGATGATTCAACTCGTGAGTTTGGACACAACACTCGTTTTGGTGCAGGATTTAACGCTGCTAAATCAGCTACTCCAGCTCCAGCTAAACCAGCTACTCCAGCTCCAGCTAAACCAGCTACTCCAGCTCCAGCTAAACCAGCTAC
>CAUUTJ010000007.1:0-36429 GCA_963548045.1 uncultured Streptococcus sp. | reverse complement strand
TTGTTTTTCATGAGATCTTTTGTTGTAATATTATAAAAGCCAGCTGCGTCAGAATCCCCTTTTTCTCGATTGCTGACAGCCTGCGCCATAATTGCCACATAGTAGTTTTCTATTGGATATTTTCCAAATTTAAAACTAGAAGTTATTGGTGTCGCAAAGAGTTTATCTATTTTTTCAGCAGTAGCATTTTTAATACTGTCTTCTTCTTGTTGGAAATTCGGTCTTTCTGTGTATACATCTAGTAAGAAACTGAATTCATCTTGTTTGACAGTGTGAAACAGTGCCTTTTCTTTGTCATTAAGAAGTGTTTCAAGATCTGTTCCTGAAAGAAGAAAGAAATTTGATAAATGTTCTCCACTTCTTCCTTGAATTTTTGCGGTAGTAGTTTCTTTTAAAATAGTTCCATCTGATAATTTTTCTGTATATGTTAGCTTGTAGGCTGTTCCATAAAATGCTTCAATCTCTCTGTGTTTATCAACTAACTCAACCTTTCCCTTAAGCCCAAGTGATTGAAATTCTTCAGCGAAAGAAGGAGTAGTGTATTTAATTGATGGAGAAGTGATTGAAACCAGTGCAAGGCTAGTGAGAAAAATGATCATACCCCCAAAGATAAAACCAAATATGGCTGAATTATCTTTTCCTTGACCTAGCTTTATCGTCTGATAAATACCGACAAGGAGGATGATAGAGTACACAATACTGGCGCAAACCAGTACTGGATAATTATCAATGTAATTAAGTGGGGCTCCCTTAAAACCTAATATTTGCATGAAAAATCCAATTGTAGCTAGAACCAACTGTATAGTACATGTCTTTTGAATCAACTCATTATCTTCGAAGGAGGCTTTTAATTTTGAGATATCTCTAAAAATAAAAATATTTCCTAGCACAATTACTGCATATGACAAGAGAAATGCTGGCCACATGAGTATAAAAGCAAAACCTCCGGAATCATAAGTAATCGAATAAACGCGATTAAAGATTAAGTATCCTATCAGGATAAGACTGAGCCGAGTTAAATCGATTTTATATGGTTTCATAGGAGAACCTCCTTTGTTACTGTTAACTGCATTATTTCATAATTGAATAAGAAAATAGAGCGTTTACATGGAAGTGTAAAATGATAAAGCCGAGTCTATTTGACTAATTTAGTTGCTAATCAGTATCTTTTTCAAAGTAACTCTTACCATTTTCAACCACCATAGTGATTTTGACGTTGCCGTCAGATAATGTGCTAACAGTGAATTTATAGATACCATCTGATAGAGTTCCAACTGGAAGTGATGTTAATTTATCTTTTAAGTAGTCTACACGATTATCAATTTTATGATTTTGTTTATCCTCGATTTCAATAAAATTGAAGTGCTCGATAGAAACTATTAAAGTTTTATCGTTGATATGTTTGTTAATATCGATATTGTAAAATCCTGCAACATCTGTATCTCCATTTTCTCTGTTTTTTACAGCTTCTTTAATAAGATCACTATAAAATTTTATTTTGTCAGCTTGTTTAATCTCGACATTATAATTCTCTAGTAATTTGCCACCAACAGCCTCATTTATTTTAGTCGCTATATCATCTTCTAATTTTAGATTATATATTCTTTCTTCATAGACTTTTAAGACGAATTCAAATTGTTCAAGTGTAACTTTATCAAATAACTCTTTTTCCGTATCGTTTTCAAGATAGGAACGAATTTCTTCCTTGTCCTTTTCATCCAATGTTGTCACGTGTGTTCCATTTTGCACATCAGAAACATAAATAAAATCGATAAAACTTTCTCCATTCGATAAAGTTTCATTATAGAATAAAGTTGTAAGTGTTCCATTGTAAGGTTCAATTAAATGTTTTTTCTCATATACTTCGACTTTTCCTTTTAGTCCAAAGTCTTTAAAGTCCTGTACATATTGATCCGTAGAGCCCCATACTGAAACTTTGCTATTAGTGATTAACAAGAGGTTGCATAAGAAAACGACTATAGCTCCAAAAACAAGACTTGATTTGTTTGAAGACTTGTCGTCTTGATCGAGCTTCGTTTTTTGAAAGTTTCCGATAAAGAAAATAGCAGAGTAGAGAAGACTAATACAAAATAATGTTGGAAAATTATCAATATAATTGATCGGCCACCAACGTAGATATACCATATTTGATAATTGTAAGCAGACTCCGATAGTCGCTAAAATTACTTGTATGGTACTAGTCTTTTGGACTAACTGATTATCTTTAAAGCTTGATTTTAATTTCAGAGGATCTCTAAAGGCAAAAAAATTACCTAAAAGAATCAAACCTATTGCTAAAAAGAATATAGGCCATAGAATGAAAAAAGCATAACCTGCTGAATAGAAGAGGGCAAAATAAACTAGATTATAGATTAAATATCCTAATAAGACCAAGCAAAGTCGTATTAAGCTTATTTTATATGGTTTCATAGGAAAACCTCCTCGTTACTATTAACTAAATTATATCATATTTGAAGCAAAAGAGAACGCTTACATAAAAGTGAAAATAAAAAAGATAGGCCGAATGACCTATCTTTTTAATAGTTGAGATATTGTTCGATCTCAGACTTTTGAATTTCTTTACCGTAATGACAAATAGGGCAAGAAACAAAATATGTTTTACCGTAAGGAAAGAGTGGAATCCAGTAAAGAGTAAACTTACGTCCGGTTTCTGTAATTTCCCAAGTGCCTACATTGTTACAGTGCCCACAATCAATAGTAGTTTGAGTATGTCCGAGCACTTTTTGATAGCCTTTTGAACCCCAAAGTAAAAGCATTTTAACATCTCCTTAAAGTTAATGAGTTTATTGTTTACTGAAATCGTAGTCTTTAACAATTTCGATACTGTCGATGGTAATAGCAGTAGTTGGTTTATCTTTTTCGTCTTTTTCAGCCTTGGCAATTTTATCTACTACATCCATCCCATCAATCACTTGACCAAAGACTGGGTGTTTCCCATCGAGAGTAGGATTTCCACCTTCTTTGTAAGCTTGGATAATTTTCTTAGGATAGCTATTTGTTGGAAGTTTAGCTGAATAGTCTGTTGTACTTTGGTTGATAAAGAATTGACTACCATTTGAGTTTGGTTGACCAGTATTGGCCATAGATAGAGCACCGCGGATATTATAGAGGTATGGAGAGATTTCGTTTTTAAAACCTGTTCCCTTGTCTTTTGTTTGATCCTTACCGTGCCAGATAGATTCACCACCTGTACCATCACCTTTCGGATCTCCTGTTTGTATCATAAATCCATCAATTACACGGTGGAAAGTAACACCATTGTAGTAGCCTTCTTTAGCATGAGTCAAGAAGTTTTCTACCGCAAGAGGTGCTAGCTTTGGAAAGAGCTTGATACGAATGTCCCCTTTACTTGTGTGAAGAATAACTTCAGCTTCATCGTCTGCAACTTCTTTAGAAAGTTGGGGGAAATTAGCATTTTCATTGGTTAAAGCGTCTTTGAAATCTTTTTCTGCTTGAGTAGCGGTTTTAGAACTTTCTTCAGTAGCAATTTTAGAATCTACGTAATCATCACCACGAAGAGCACGTTGGATGCTTGTACATCCACCAAGAGCAAAAGTTGAAATGAGTAGTAGTGTAGCTAATTTTTTCATATTAGTCCTTTCAAAAATCATTTTTACCATTGTACCCTAAAAGGAAGTGGATTTCAAATATTCAATTGTGATGATTCCGATAGTACATACAATTTTATGGCCTTACTTACACCATTTTGATCATTAGAATCTGTTACTGTATTTGCGCAAGTTTTGACATCTGTAGGTGCGTTTCCCATTGCAACACCAAGTCCAGAAGTCTCAATCATTGGAATATCATTATAATTATCTCCAATAGTCATAATTTCAGAAAGTGAAAGTTGATAATACTTGGCTAATTCTAATAAAGCTTGTTTTTTGGATACTTGATTATGTGTAACTTCTAGATAGTTATCTTTAGAGAGATAGAAGTTGGTTTGAGGGAAATCTATTGAGGATAAGTTTTTTTGAAGTTTCTGTATGGTATCCGTATTATCTATCAGCAAAAGTTTATGAACAAGAGTTTTCTCGTCTTTTATAAAATCTGCTAAAGATGTAACTTTTGGACTTTCTCCAGTAATAGTTGCTTCGATTTCTACCCACTCATCAATTGTATTCACAAGCCAATCTTTTCCGGAGTAAACATTGATAGAAACTGTCGGGAATTCTTTTTTTAAAAAATCATGTAGTAAGAGTAATTCCTTTTTATTAATAGTATGCTGTCTTAGGATTTTATCTCCTAAACTGATGAGTGCTCCATTATAGCAGGCAATGGGACATTCGGTGATGCCAAGCTCTTTAGAAATTGGCGCTATACCGAGAGGAGATCTAGCAGAAGCTAAAACAAAAGGAATATCACATTGTTTTAAAAGTGGCATCAGTTCTATCAAATGAGAATCTAATTGGTGATTTTTATCCAAAATAGTACCGTCAATATCACTCATGATTAACTTTATTACTGACATATTTTTCTCCTTTTTATTAAAATAGAATAGTTGTTTTGCCATCTAAAGATTGTTGAATTTCTATGTCGGGTTCTTTGTCTGTAATCCAATAATCAAAATCAGTAAGTTCGGAAAGAATATAATGAGAGTGTTTGTTTATTTTGCTAGTTTCAGCTAACAAGACGCGAATTTTACTAGTTTTAAATGCTCTTTTTTTCATGAGAACATCTTCTTGATCCTCAAAGCTAACTTGTCCGTCTGAAAGACTAGCTGCACCAAAAAATGCTATGTCAAATTTAATTCTATTCAAAGATTCGGATTCTTCTAATGAGTAATAGAAACGATTCTTTTTATGAAATCGTCCACCGATAATGTGAAAATCAACATTTTCATTTTCTCCTAAGACCAGTGCATTATCCAATGAATGGCTGAAAATAGTAACTTTTTTATCTGTTATTTTTGCTAACTCAAGTACAGTTGTTGAAACATCATAGAAAATTAATTGTGAATCAGAAATGAGTTGGGTAGCTAAATGAGCAATTTTCTCTTTTTCTTTAGAAGATTGTTCTGCTCTACCTTGAAAACCAAGAATCCTTTGCTTTTGAATTGGCAATAAACCTCCATGAGTTCTTTTTGCTCGTTTCTCCTTTGCGAGAATTGCAAAATCTCTACGGATGGTATCTTTGGAAACATGGAAATGTTCAACCATTTCTTTTGCTGACAGACTTCCTCTATCCTCTAAAAGTTTTATGATTTCTTCTAATCGTTGTTCTTGGTACATAGGAATTCCTCCTTTTAATACTAATATACCTCTTTTGTAAGTCTTTGTCAATAAATGTAATGATTTATAAGTGTTTTAAATGGTTTATAAAAAAATCAACCAGTCTTGGTTGATTAAAGATTCTTTTTCGGATGGCGTTCAATGATTGCTTGATGATCCTTGAGTGCTTGTTCACCTTTGGGAGTTAGTTTATAGCCACGGATAGAGAAGCAAGCAGCCAATTCTTCTTCTGAAAAATGGTCATGAAGTGCTTGATTCAAGTCGGCAGCCTTCATTTTAGAAAGTCCAGTAACACCCTTCCTTTTAAGGATATTCTTTTTCATAGTAGCATTTAGATGATCAAGCGAGTAAAAGGCTGTTTCGATAATAGCATAGCCTTTTTCAACGAGTTTTTCTATTGGTGCATCAATTCCATAAGTATACTCAAAATATTTTGGAAACCAAGTTTCAGTGGTGAAAGTTCCAAAGTTGATTCTCCAGAGAAGGATGATATCACCTGCTAATAAATTATTCTCAAGGAGTTCCATATTGCGTTTTGGTACAGGTTTAGGATTTAGGAGCCAAGCTTCCGTATCACTATTAGGAGAGATGTAGGGTTTAACTGGATAGTCTTTATAGATGGTACTCAAAATAGTGTTCATAAAATTATTCTTTCTTTTTTTCCTTACCAGTCTAACAAATTTCAAAAAAAAATTAAAAATATTTAAACTCTGTCAAGTTTTTTTCTTGACACCTCTCAGAAATCTGCTATAATAGAACATGTGGTAAGTAGCTTAGCTATTTCACCGAACTAAAAAATAAAAGAAAAGAGATATTAAAAATGGCAGTAAAAATCCGTTTGACTCGTATGGGTTCTAAGAAAAAACCTTTCTACCGTATTAACGTAGCAGATTCACGTTCACCACGTGATGGACGTTTCATCGAAACAGTTGGAACTTACAACCCACTTGTTGAAGAAAACCAAGTAACTTTGAAAGAAGACCGCGTTCTTGCATGGTTGGCTGATGGAGCTCAACCTTCAGATACAGTTCGCAACATCCTTTCAAAAGAAGGCGTATTGAAGAAATTCCACGATTCTAAATTCTCAAAATAAGTTTAAAGTAGGTTGACAGATGGATACGATTGAAAATCTTATTATTGCAATTGTGAAACCTTTGATTTCACAACCAGATGCCCTAACTATCAAGATTGAAGATACACCAGAATTTTTGGAATATCATTTGGATCTTGACCAAAGCGATGTGGGTCGTGTAATCGGTCGTAAGGGTCGCACTATTTCTGCGATAAGAACGATTGTCTACTCTGTCCCAACTGAAGACAAAAAAGTAAGAATCGTTATTGACGAAAAATAAGAAAAGCGAGACATGGTCTCGTTTTTTTTGTTAAGAAAAACAAGGATGAACTTCATCATTACAGAATAATGATTCTTTTCTCCAACTTGAGAAAATCCCTATAACATGATAAAATAAAGGGAGAAATAGATACAGGAGATCAGATGAACTACTTTAACGTTGGGAAAATTGTCAACACTCAGGGTTTGCAAGGTGAGATGCGAGTCTTGTCAGTGACAGATTTTACTGAAGAACGCTTTAAAAAAGGGGCAGAACTTGCCTTATTTGATGATAAAGATCAATTTGTTCGAACAGTGGTCATCGCGAGCCACCGGAAGCATAAGAATTTCGATATTATCAAGTTTAAAGATATGTACCATATCAATGATATCGAAAAATACAAGGGTTATAGTCTAAAGGTTGCAGAGGAGAATCTCAATGACCTAGATGACGGTGAGTTTTACTACCACGAAATTATCGGTCTAGAAGTCTATGAGGGAGATAACTTGATTGGAACCATCAAGGAAATCCTTCAACCAGGTGCCAATGATGTCTGGGTCGTTAAACGAAAGGGTAAACGTGACCTACTCTTGCCTTATATCCCATCGGTTGTGCTGAATGTGGATATTCCAAATAATCGTGTGGATGTTGAACTCTTAGAAGGGTTAGACGATGAAGATTGATATTTTAACCCTCTTTCCAGAAATGTTCACACCCTTAGAACATTCCATCGTTGGAAAGGCTCGTGAAAAAGGACTCTTAGATATCCACTATCATAATTTTCGTGAATATGCGGAGAAGGCGCGTCATGTAGATGATGAACCCTATGGTGGTGGTCAAGGAATGTTGCTCCGAGCGCAACCCATCTTTGATGCCTTTGATGCCATTGAAAAAAAGAATCCGCGCGTGATTCTCTTAGACCCAGCTGGAAAACAGTTTGACCAAGCCTATGCGGAAGATTTAGCCAGGGAAGAGGAACTCATTTTTATCTGTGGTCACTACGAAGGGTATGACGAACGGATTAAGACCTTGGTAACAGATGAGATATCTCTTGGAGATTATGTCTTGACCGGAGGAGAACTAGCTGCAATGACCATGATTGATGCGACGGTTCGTTTGATTCCAGAAGTAATCGGGAAGGAATCTAGTCACCAAGATGATAGCTTCTCATCCGGTCTCTTGGAGTATCCTCAGTACACAAGACCATATGATTTTCGTGGCATGTTAGTCCCAGATGTTCTTATGAGTGGCCACCATGAAAATATCCGTCAATGGCGACTCTATGAGAGCCTCAAGAAAACCTACCAACGTAGACCTGATTTGCTGGAACAGTATGAATTGACAGCAGAAGAAGAAAAAATGTTAGCAGAAATAAAAGAAAATAACAATTAAAAGGAGAAACCTATGCAAGTAATTAAACGTGATGGACAAGTCGCTGATTTTGATCCAGATAAAATCTACCAAGCTATTCTTAAAGCAGCTCAAACAGTCTATGTATTGACGGACGATTTGCGCCAAAACCTAGCTCAAGTGACTAAAAAAGTTGTTTTGGATTTGGAAGAAGCAAAAGTAGAGCGTGCAACCATCAGCATGATCCAATCAATGGTTGAGCATCGCTTACTTGGTGCAGGATACATTACTATCGCAGAACACTATATCTCTTATCGTTTGCAACGTGATTTGGAAAGAAGTGGTTATGGCGACCACATCGCGGTTCACCTACATTTTGAACAAATTCGTTAATAGAAAAAGAGTGAGATGATAGAAACATCTCACTCTTTCTTAAATCTTCTTTTTTGGGCAGTTTGGATAGTAGAGGGAACAAAAGTTACTCTACGGATATCCGATACTCGGATAATACGGCTTACGTTTTTAGCGAAATTTTTAACGATAATTTGTTGGCGGTCAATATCATACTTGATAATGTCGCCTGTAAAACTCGTTTCAGCAAAGATGATATGGACAGCCGTTTTTTTGGCTAGTGCTTCTTCAAGCCTAGCAATGAGGGGATCGCTTTTTTCAGGAATGGAATCTTCATGACCATTCACAAAATTATGGACTTTTTGTAAAGCTTGTTTCAAAAAAACTTTCATTCCGGCCTCCCTTCTTTACATCATTATATAAAAATTTTATGAAATCTACAAGATTTTTCGAATTATCAATTGAGAACAAAAAGGAGAAGAATATGGCAGAATTTACTTTTGAAATTGAAGAACACTTACTCACTTTATCTGAAAACGATAAAGGATGGACCAAGGAAATCAATCGTGTCAGCTTTAATGGAGCTCCAGCAAAGTTTGATATTCGCAGCTGGAGTCCTGATCACACAAAGATGGGGAAAGGAATCACGCTCTCAAACGAGGAGTTCCAAGTGATGGTAGATGCCTTTAAAAATCAATAAGTGTTCATAGATAAATAAATAAAAAGAGACGGGAAGTAAATCCCGGCCTCTTTTTTATTTTTGTGAAAAGTAAGGTTGGCTACTAAGGCGTTGAAGGAGTGGTCGTCCGATAAAACTGATGGAAATAATTTTTGCAAGATCAGGAATGATAAAGGGAATGACACCGACAGCGAGAGCCTTGTCAATAGGCATACCAGCAAGGAAGTGGAGGCTGAGGATACCACCGACAAAAACAAGCGAATCACCCAAGAGATTAGCTAGGAAAATACGTATAACACCACTATTTGTGTGAGTTAAGTAGGAAGCAATCCCTGCATAGACGAGGTCAAACCAAAGATAACCAGCGCTTGGTCCAACTAAAACATGGAAACCAGCTCCACCACTAGCAAAAACGGGAAGTCCAATAGCCCCAAGTAAGAGATAAATTCCGACAGAGAGAACAGCTTCCCTTGGTCTAAAAACAGTAGCAATGAGACCAATAGCAAAGTTTTGCAGAGTAAATGGAACAGGTCCAATTGGAATGCTAATTTGGGCTAATACTGCAATCAGAGCAGCGCCGATTGCTGGAATAGCGTAAATGTGTGCTTTTTTCATAATAGTTAACCTCTTTTATAATTTATAGTAACTATTATACTGAAAGAGATATAAATGTCAACCTATTTTAAAAACAAAGGTTACAAACTTGTAACGGCCGATTGAGATAAAAAAAGAGACCAAGGGGTCTCTCTTTTCTTTTAACGCATGGTCACAAATTCTTCTGAGCCGGTCGGGTGGATAGCGACGGTTGCATCAAAGTCAGCTTTTGTAGCTCCCATTTTGATAGCAACTGCAAAACCTTGAATCATTTCGTCAACTCCGTAGCCGATACCATGAAGACCAACGACCTTTTCATCATCACCTGCTGTAACTAGCTTGAAGCGAGCTTCTTGACGGTGGCTAGTCACTGCTGAATACATAGAAGCAAATTTTGAAGTATAGACTTTGATGTTTTCTTGTCCATACTCTTTGATAGCTTCTTCCTCAGTCATACCGACAGTTCCGATAGCTGGATGTGAGAAGACAACAGTTGGAATAGTTGTATAATCCATTTTGGCATTGGTTTTGCCATTGAATAGTCTTTCTGAGAGACTACGACCAGCTTTGATAGCGACAGGTGTTAGTTCTTTTTCGCCTGTAACATCTCCAAGAGCATAGATACCGTCAACGACGGTGTTTTGGTATTCATCAACTTTGATGAAACCACGTTCATTGAGGGTAATGCCTGCTTTTTCTAGATTGAGTCCTTCAACATTTGGACGACGACCTGTAGCCCAAATAACTTGACTAGCAGTATGCATGCTACCATCTTCAAAATGAGTTCGAATACCTTCTTCGGTTTTTTCAAGTTTAGCAGGAACTTTATGAGTATGGAGTTTTAGTCCAGTATTTTCCATTTCTTGAACCAAGCTCTCAACAATATAGCTATCAAATCCACGAAGTGGACGTTCACGACGGACAAATAAATCTGTCTGTACACCAAGGGTATGGAGTACGCCAGCTAATTCGACAGCAATGTATCCGGCACCTAGAATAGCTACCGATTCAGGTAACTCTTCCCAGGCAAAGACGTCATCAGAACTACCACCTAGTTCTGCACCAGGAATGGCAGGGATTTGAGGATGTGCACCAGTCGCAATCACGATGTGCTTAGCACGGATCAATTCGCCATTAACACTGACAGTATGAGCATCAACGAACTCAGCACGACCTTCAATTAAATCAATTCCGTTACGCTTGAAACTTCCGTCGTAAGAAGAACGAGCACGATCGATGTAGGCTTCACGATTCTTACGAAGTGTTGCGTAATCAAATTCGTTATTGGTACTTGTGAAACCATAGTCAGGTCCATATTTGTGGATACTCTCTGCAATTTGCGCTCCATACCACATGATTTTCTTAGGAACGCAGCCAATATTGACACAGGTTCCCCCTAATTTTTTTTCCTCAATAACAGCGGCTTTGGCTCCGTGTTCACCAGCACGATTCATGGTAGCAATACCCCCGCTACCTCCTCCGATGGCGATAATATCATATTCTCTCATAGAAAGCTCCTTTGTTGTTTTCTAGTCATATTCTATCTTTTTTTGGAGGTCAATGCAAAAATCTGCTACGCTTAAATAGTTTATGAAAATGCTTGCAAAAATATAAAAGAAGGTGTATTATATAACTAATACAACAATAAAAAGATGAAACAGCTATATTTGGATAATTGGTAATAAATTGTCCAATTTCTGGATATATGCTATAATCTTAATATATGTAATTAAAAAGGAGTATGGATATGAAAAGAAAGTCAAAAGCCAAGAAATGGCCATTGTTTACCGCTATTGGAGTTGCATCAGTTCTGGTAGTGGGAGCGTCTGCAATTCTTTTGTTCAGACAACCAAATCAAGCAGCTACCAAAGAGGAAACTGCAAAGATTGTTCTTGCAAAAGAGGGTTCAGTGGCTTCATCGGTTCTCTTATCAGGTACTGTGACGGCTCAGAATGAACAATATGTTTATTATGATGCTAGTAAAGGTGACTTGGATGAGGTTTTGGTTTCTGTAGGAGATAAGGTTAGCGAGGGGCAAGCACTAGTCAAGTATAGTAGTACAGAAGCCCAGGCTGCCTATGATGCTGCCAGTCGTGCTGTAGCTAAGGCTGATCGTCATATCAATGAATTGAACGATGCACGTAATACTGCTGCAGCAACACCAAGTCTTCCTCAAGCAGGTCTAGAAGGAGCAACTGGACAAGCACCAGCTCAGTCATCTGGTTCTGCCACAGCTGCTATTGATTCTCAAATCAGCGATGCACGTGATGTGCGTGCAGATGCAGAAGCGCAACTCGAAAAAGCTCAAGCCCAATTGAATTCTGCTACTGTATTGAGTACTGTAGAGGGAACAGTTGTTGAAGTCAATCGCAATGTTTCAAAATCTCCAACTGGAAATAGCCAGGTTTTGGTTCATATCGTAAGTAACGATAACTTGCAGGTTAAGGGAGAGCTTTCTGAGTACAACCTTGCCAATCTATCTGTAGGCCAAGAAGTTACTTTTACTTCAAAGGTTTACCCAGATAAAACTTGGAATGGTAAGATTAGCTATATTTCAAATTATCCAAAGAACAGTAGTGAAGCAAGTAGTAGCTTAGCTGGTTCCAACACTGGTTCTAAATACCCATATACAGTCGATGTAACTAGCGAAATTGGTGATCTGAAACAAGGTTTTACTGTCAGTGTCGAAGTGAAAAGCATGAGTAAAGCATTGCTTGTTCCTATTACAAGTATCGTCATGGAAGAAGATAAAAACTATGTTTGGATTCTTGATGAAAATCAAAAGGCCAAAAAAGTTGAAGTTGGATTGGGCAATGCAGATGCAGAAAACCAAGAAATCACATCTGGTCTGACAGATGGAGCAAAAGTCATCAGTAATCCGACAGCTTCCTTGCAAGAAGGAAAAGAGGTGAAGACTGATGAAGCAACTAATTAGCCTCAAAAATATCTGCCGTAGTTATCGAAATGGTGATCAAGAACTTCAAGTCCTTAAAGACATTAACCTAGAAGTTCATGAGGGAGAATTCGTGGCTATCATGGGACCATCTGGTTCTGGTAAGTCAACCCTCATGAATACCATTGGTATGTTAGATACACCTACAAGTGGTCAGTATTTTCTAGACGGAAAAGAAGTAGCTGGTTTGGGTGAAAAACAATTAGCCAAGGTACGAAATCAAGAAATTGGCTTCGTCTTTCAACAATTCTTTCTCTTGTCCAAAATGAATGCTCTACAAAATGTAGAACTTCCCTTGATTTATGCAGGAGTTTCAGCTTCAAAACGTCGCAAATTAGCAGAAGAATATCTGGAAAAGGTTGAATTGACTGAGCGTAGCCATCACTTACCTTCGGAATTATCAGGTGGTCAGAAGCAGAGAGTAGCCATAGCGCGTGCTCTAGTCAACAATCCTTCTATTATTCTAGCAGACGAACCGACAGGGGCACTTGATACCAAAACAGGAAATCAAATCATGCAACTCTTGGTTGAATTAAATAAAGAAGGAAAAACCATCATTATGGTAACGCATGAGCCTGAAATTGCCGCCTATGCGAAGCGTCAAATCGTCATCCGCGATGGTGTCATTTCATCTGACAGTGGTATCGAAGAAAAGGAGGAAAACTAAGATGCAGAATCTGAAATTTGCCTTTTCTTCTATCATGGCCCACAAGATGCGTTCCTTCCTGACCATGATTGGTATTATCATCGGTGTTTCCTCAGTTGTCGTGATCATGGCCTTGGGCGATTCCATGTCTCGTCAGGTCAATAAAAACATGACCAAGTCTCAGAAAGACATTCATGTCTTTTTCTCACCTACAAAGAGTAAGGACGGTTCCTTTACACAAAGACAATCTGCATTGACCTTGTCTGGTGGTCAAGAAGAAAATTTTGTTGAACCACCTAAACCACAAGAAGCCTGGGTTAAGGAAGCTGCTAAGCTCAAGGGTGTGGACAGCTACTATGTAACCAACTCATCCAATGTGACCTTGACTTATAAGGATAAAAAGGTTGAACGTGCGAGCTTGACAGGTGGAAACATCACTTATATGGATGCGGTTGAAAACAAAATCGTTGCAGGCCGTAGTTTAAGGTCACAAGATTATAAAGATTTCGCTAGTGTTATTATTTTAGATGAAGAACTTGCTAATAGCCTTTTTGGTTCTGCACAAGAAGCACTCAATCAGATTGTGGAAGTAAATGAAATTAGTTATCGTGTTATTGGTGTTTATGCAAGTAAGGAAGCTAAGGCTGCAAAAACCTTTGGGATTGGAGGACTACCAATCACGACCAATATTTCTCTTGCGGCCAATTTTAACACCGACGAAATTTCTGATATTGTGTTTCGTGTTAACGATACGACCCTGACTCAGACTTTGGGTCCAGAATTGGCTAGAAGAATGACAGAGATTGCGGGTCTTCAACAAGGGGAATATCAAGTTGCAGATGCGTCTGCTGCCTTCCAAGAAATTCAACAACTCTTTGGCTTCATAACAACGATTATTAGTGCTATTGCGGGGATTTCCCTTTTTGTCGGTGGTACTGGTGTTATGAACATTATGCTTGTTTCAGTGACAGAGCGTACTCGTGAGATTGGTCTACGTAAAGCGCTAGGAGCAACACGTGGGAATATTCTGGTTCAATTTTTGATTGAATCTATGATTTTGACCATGTTAGGTGGCTTCATCGGTCTTCTGTTCGCTGCAGGAGTGACCATGCTTGCAGGGGCTCTACTTCAAAATATGATTGCAGGAATCGAAGTTGGCGTATCCATCCCAATCGCTCTCTTTAGTTTAGCGGTCTCAGCAGGTATCGGTATGATATTCGGTGTTTTACCAGCCAACAAAGCCTCTAAGCTTGATCCAATTGAAGCACTTCGCTATGAATAAGACATTCAACAGGAAAAACAAGATGGACACTTGTCTATCTTGTTTTTTGTATGGATTTCCATTTCGAAAATCACTAAAAATATGGTATAATGAAGTGTTATAAAAACAGGTTTCATTAGCCTGGAAAGGAAATATTATGTCTGAAAAGAATTTTTATATTACAACACCGATTTACTATCCATCTGGTAAACTTCATATCGGTTCTGCCTACACTACCATCGCTTGTGATGTCCTAGCTCGTTACAAACGCCTGATGGGTTACGATGTCTTTTATCTGACAGGTCTGGATGAGCATGGTCAAAAGATTCAGCAAAAAGCGGAAGAAGCTGGTATCACACCACAAGCCTATGTTGATGGTATGGCAGTTGGAGTTAAAGAACTCTGGAAATTACTGGATATCTCATATGATAAATTTATCCGTACAACTGATGATTACCATGAAAAAGTAGTAGCACAAGTTTTTGAGCGTTTGCTTGCTCAAGATGACATCTACCTAGGTGAATATTCTGGCTGGTACTCAGTTTCAGATGAGGAATTCTTTACAGAAAGTCAACTTGCAGAAGTTTTCCGTGACGAAGCTGGAAATGTAACGGGTGGTATCGCTCCATCAGGCCACGAAGTGGAATGGGTTTCAGAAGAGTCTTACTTCCTTCGCCTCAGCAAATACCAAGACCGTTTAGTAGAATTTTTCAAATCACATCCTGACTTCATCACTCCAGATGGTCGTCTCAATGAAATGTTGAAAAACTTTATCGAGCCAGGTTTGGAAGATTTAGCGGTATCACGTACAACCTTTACATGGGGGGTGCCAGTCCCATCAAATCCAAAACACGTTGTCTACGTTTGGATTGATGCCCTTCTCAACTATGCGACTGCTCTTGGTTATGGTCAAGAGGATCATGCTAACTATGATAAATTCTGGAATGGAACAGTCTTCCATATGGTCGGAAAAGACATCCTTCGTTTCCACTCAATCTACTGGCCAATCCTTCTCATGATGTTGGATATGAAATTGCCTGATCGCTTGATTGCCCATGGTTGGTTTGTCATGAAAGACGGCAAGATGTCTAAGTCTAAAGGGAATGTTGTTTACCCTGAAATGTTAGTAGAACGTTATGGACTAGATCCACTTCGTTACTACCTCATGCGTAGCCTTCCAGTTGGTTCAGACGGAACCTTCACTCCAGAAGACTATGTAGGACGTATCAACTATGAATTGGCAAATGACCTCGGAAACCTCCTCAATCGTACGGTTTCCATGATTAACAAGTACTTTGATGGTCAAATCCCTACTTATGTAGAAGGTGTAACTGAGTTTGACAATGCTCTTGCTCAAGTAGCAGAACAATCAATCGCTGACTACCACACCTACATGGAAGCAGTTGACTATCCACGTGCACTTGAAGCAGTCTGGACACTTATCTCACGTACTAACAAATACATCGATGAGACAGCCCCATGGGTCTTGGCTAAGGATGAAGCTCTTCGTGACCAATTGGCAAGTGTTATGAGCCATTTGGCAGCCAGCCTTCGTGTCGTAGCTCACATGATTGAACCATTTATGATGGAAACCAGTCGTGCAGTCTTGACTCAACTTGGTCTCGCAGAAGTTTCTAGCCTTGAAAACTTGAGCTTGGCTGATTTACCTGCAGGTGTCACTGTAATTGCCAAAGGAACACCAATCTTCCCACGTCTCGATATGGAAGAAGAAATCGCCTATATCAAGGAACAAATGGAAGGCAACCAACCTGCAGTCGAAAAAGAATGGAATCCAGATGAAGTTGAACTCAAACTAAACAAGGATGAAATCAAATTTGAAGACTTCGATAAGGTTGAAATTCGTGTTGCTGAAGTCAAAGAAGTTTCAAAAGTGGAAGGTTCTGACAAATTACTTCAATTCCGCCTAGATGCTGGAGATGGTGAAGACCGTCAAATCCTCTCAGGAATTGCTAAGTACTATCCAAACGAACAAGAATTGGTCGGCAAGAAAGTCCAAATCGTTGCCAACCTTAAACCACGTAAAATGATGAAAAAATATGTCAGCCAAGGTATGATCCTCTCAGCTGAACATGAAGGCAAATTAACCCTTCTCACAGTTGATCCGTCTGTACCAAACGGAAGTGTGATTGGCTAAGTTTTAAAAGGACCAGTTTGAGCTGGTTCTTTTCTTTTGTATGACGATAGTTGATAAAAGAGTCATTCTGCTTTATAATGAAGAAAACGGAGGAAGAAGCCATGAAATACATTTCATTTGGACAAGAGAAAAGAGAACTATCAGAAATTGTCCTCGGCATGATGCGAATCAGTGATAAATCGGTTAAAGAAGTGGAGGAACTGATTGAAACAGCCCTATCTGTCGGAATCAATGCCTTTGACCTGGCAGATATCTACGGTGGAGGTCGTTGCGAAGAATTACTAGGTCAAGTGTTAAACAATCGTCCAGATTTGCGTGAAAAGATGTGGATCCAGTCCAAGTGTGGTATTCGCATAGAAGAATTTACCTATTTTGATTTTTCAAAAGACTATATTTTAGAGTCAGTAGATGGAATTCTACAGAGATTGCAGGTTGATTACCTAGATAGCTTGCTTCTCCATCGTCCAGATGCCTTGATGGAAGCTGATCAAGTGGCAGAGGCCTTTGAAATCCTGCACAAATCAGGTAAGGTTCGAGACTTTGGTGTGTCCAATCAAAATCCCATGATGATGGAATTACTGAAGAAAGAAGTCAAACAGCCCCTAGCGATCAATCAGTTACAACTAAGTGCAGCATTCACTCCTGGTTTTGAGGCAGGTTTCCATGTCAATATGGAAGGTGACAAGGCAGCTGTGCGTGATGGTAGCGTCTTTGAATACTGCAAACTAAATGACATGGTCATTCAGGCTTGGTCAGTCTTGCAGTTTGGCTATTTTAAAGGTAATTTTGTTGGCAAAGAGCAATTTCAAGATCTAAATGAGGTTCTAAATCGACTAGCTTTAAAATACGGTGTAAGCCCATCAGCTATTGCCATCGCTTGGGTGTTGCGTTACCCAGCTAGGATGCAAGCAGTAGTAGGAACTACAAACCCCAAACATCTATTAGAGGCAAGCAAAGCAAGTAACTTGACTCTAACACGAAAAGAATGGTATGAAATTTACCTAGCAGCAGGAAATGATTTGCCTTAGAATTAAAACGAAATCCATTCAAGAGCGAGATTTTATCTCGCTCTTTTTGTTTAAAAAAATTTATATAATTGTTTGAAAATACAAACTATAAATGATAAAATGGCATAAAATAACAATATAATAAATATTTTAATAAAATAGGAGCGTTAAAAATGAAAAAAATAGTTTTGACTTCTGTTGTTTTACTTTCATTACTGACATCTGTTGGCTGCTCGAAGCATAAAGAAGAGGTGAAAGCGACTGAGCCTGTTACGACTGAACAGACTACGCAGGATAATACAAAATTGTACAAGGAAGCTGGCTTACTTACTTTTAAAAATGAAAAGCAGCTAGAACTCGGGGAACTGGATTCCAAATCTCGTGCAACCTATGCTCATATTCAGCTGAAAGATAGTGATGAACCTAAAGAAAAGCGAGAAGCTAAATTAACCTTTGATCCAGTTGGATGGCATAACTATAAATTTTATTATGGTGATGGTACAAAGGAAGCCTGGTTAATGAATCGCGGTCATTTAGTTGGTTATCAATTTAGCGGACTAAATGATGAAGGTCGCAATCTAGTTCCTATGACTGCCTGGTTAAATACAGGGGCCTTTACTGGAACGGATGACAAAAATCAAAGTAGCATGCTTTATTATGAAAATGGACTAGATTCGTGGCTTGCAAATCATCCAAACTATTACCTTGACTATAAGGTAACGGCTGTCTATAAGGATAATGAATTGATTCCGAGACAAATTATCTTACAGTACGTAGGAATTGATCAGGATGGTAAGTTACTTGAGATTAAATTAGGTAGCAGTAAGGAAAAAATTGATAAGTATTCCGTAACCCATGTTGCCTTAGATAATGTTTCAGAAAATGCTGAAATAAATTATGCGGATGGTACTGCAAAAAATACAGTTAAGTCAGCTGAAGAACGTGCAGCTGAACTTAAAGCAGCCGAGGAAAAAGCCAAGAAAGAGGCTGAAGAAAAAGAAGCACAAGAAAAAGCAAAAAAAGAGGCTGAAGAGAAGGCTAAAGAAGAACAGACACAGCAGGAAACTGAAGCCCCAGCACCAGCAGAAGAAGAATCACAAAGTAGTAATACAGGTGGCTACTTTAGAGATAGAAATGGAAGATGGCATCGACCAAATGGAAAGTTTGCCTCTAAAAAGGAAATCAGAGAAGCGGGTTTGCAGTGGTAATCTACTAAGACTTAAGAAATCATGAAAAATAATTGTCAAAAAACCGTTGAAAAACGGTTTTTTGTTATAATAAAACAAGAGAACTATAAAGGAGAAAAATATGACATTTGAAGAAATTTTACCAGGCTTAAAGGCAAAAAAGAAATATGTGCGTACTGGTTGGGGAGGAGCTGAAAACTATGTCCAGCTTTTTGATACCATCGAACAAAATGGAGTCGCTCTTGAAGTGACACCTTATTTCCTCATCAACGTGTCTGGTGAAGGGGAAGGTTTTTCTATGTGGAGTCCGACTCCTTGTGACGTCCTAGCCACAGACTGGGTGGAAGTCCATGACTAAAAGGGTCTTGATTACAGGCGTGAGTTCCGGTATTGGTCTGGCTCAAGCTCGCCTCTTTCTAGAAAAGGGCTACCAGGTCTATGGAGTGGACCAGGGAGCGGATCGTCAGTTAGCAGGTGATTTTCACTTCTTACAGCGGGACTTAACTCTTGATTTGACGCCGATTTTCGACTGGTGTCCTGAGGTAGAGGTCTTGTGCAATACAGCAGGAGTTTTGGATGATTACAAACCGCTTCTTGAACAAAGCGCTCAGGAAATTCAAGATATTTTTGAGATCAATTATGTGACTCCGGTAGAGTTGACACGGTATTATCTGACTCAAATGTTGGAGAAGAAGCAAGGTATCATCATCAATATGTGCTCTATCGCTTCAAGCTTAGCTGGCGGTGGTGGTCACGCTTATACTTCTTCCAAACACGCCTTGGCTGGCTTTACCAAGCAGTTGGCCCTAGACTATGCTGAAGCTGGTATCCAGGTTTTTGGCATCGCACCAGGTGCAGTCAAGACTGGTATGACCGCAGCAGACTTTGAACCAGGCGGACTAGCAGACTGGGTAGCCAGTGAAACACCTATCAAACGCTGGATTGAGCCAGAGGAAGTAGCAGAAGTCAGCATATTTTTGGCTAGTGGAAAAGCAAGAGCCATGCAAGGACAAATCCTGACGATTGACGGTGGATGGAGCTTGAAGTAGGAGAATCTGATGGAAATCAAAAAATACTTTGGTGTCTATGGCATTTGCTTTGAGAATGGGAAATTGCTCTGTATTGAAAAAACAAGAGGCCCCTATCAACATCGTTTTGATCTACCTGGTGGTAGTCAAGAACTAGGTGAGGGGCTGACTGAAACCCTCAAGAGAGAAGTTCTGGAAGAGACGGGTTATATGCTTAGCCAGTATTCAAATCCTAGGATTTATGATGTGCTGGTTCATGAAGAAGGGCAAGACTTCGCAGTACATCATATCATGGCCTTTTATGATATCGTACTCGATTTCGGAGGCCCTCAAAAACCCCTTTCTCTGGAGGTTCTTGACGGAAGCAATGATTCAGCAAATGCAATTTGGGTCCCTATTGAGCAGATGACCCAAGAAAATGCATCGCCATTAGTCTTGAAGGTTAAGTCTGAATTATTAGGATTTCCAGAGCTGGATAAGACTTCCTACATGAATTGGAAGGTGAATGATGAGAAACCAACTTGTCCTTAGTGGAGAACAAATTGTTGAAAAAGTTTATCCTCAGTTATTGCACCACGTCGGTATGATTCGTGGAGAATACTTACTTAGAGAGCTTAATCAAAACATCCTATTAGCAAGTTGTCAGCAATTTGTAAAAGATTATCTAGATACCATTTGCTCCTTGTACTCAGATGAAGAGGTTTGGTATCGTTTTTCAGAGTTAACAAATACAGAAGCTAATTGTTTAGAGGGGACTAAAGAGCATTTTGATGAAAATCATCCCCTATTTGGATATAGAGGAACTAGGCGTTTATTGGCGTGTCCGAATGAATTTCAGGCTGAGGCAAATGTCGTTACAGAAGTTTATCAAACAAATCCCAATCTGTCTGTTATTTTTCCTTTTGTCAATGATGCTGAGCAGTTAAAGCAAGCTATTAGAGTATTGCGTGAGCATGGTTTTACTGGAAAAGTCGGCACAATGATTGAATTACCGTCAGCTTATTTTGACTTGGACAGGATACTCGAAACGGGTATTTCAAAGATTATAGTTGGAATGAATGATTTGACTTCATTTATTTTTGCGACTGTAAGAAACAGTCAATGGCATGATATGGAAAGTGCCATTATGTTAGAAATGCTGAGAGATATGCAGGATAAAGCAAGTATGAAAAAGATTGACTTTGCTGTAGCAGGCTATCTGAATGCTTCTTTCATACAAAAAATGAATCAGATGGGTATCAAGTGTATTATCCACTACAGTTCTATTCCAGAGATTTTTAATTTAGAGATTGACCATCCAGATCATCTCAAACGTGTAAAAGAAGAAAGTAAAAAAATACAAAGGAGCAACCCATGACAGCTCAAGAAATGTGGAATGCCTACAAGCAAATCAATCCCTCTATCGGCGATGAGATAGACGCCTGGGCTTTTGGTGTGGACCCAGACCTTTTAGCGGATCTGGTGTTTACAGGAGAAAAAACAGCAACAGCCTCAGCTTATGATCTATACGCAATAGAGAACGAACCCCTTCCACAAGCAGGGACCTTCGATGTCATTTTAGACAGTCAAGATCATGCTATCTGCATCGTCGAAATTACAAAGGTTTCCGTTCAGCCTTTTCATCAAGTGTCAGCCGACCATGCCTACAAGGAAGGTGAGGGTGATAAATCTCTGGTCTATTGGCGTCAGGTTCATGAAGACTTTTTCAAAGACTGGTTAGGAGCAGCAGGTCTGGATTTTACACCTGACAGCAAGGTTGTTTTAGAAGAATTTCGCAAGGTCTACCCTTTGTAGACAACTAGAAGGAAGAAAGTTTTGGATGTAGTTGTCCAAAGCTTTTTTCTTACACACATGATAAAATTACAAAACAAAAAACGGACAATCATGTCCGCTTTTTGAATCTAACAAGTAAAGCTATTTCATAAAGTTTTCAAAGATAGTTATCTTTAAAATCCCTATTCTTATCACTTCTACATTGGTTGATTATTTTTTACGATAGTGTAAAACAGTTCCTACAGCAACGATAAGCATTGCAACACCAGCAATAGAAACGATTAGGCTATTACTCTCACCAGTATTTGGAAGTCCTGGTTCGTCTCCAGTTGTTGAATCGGTTGTAGCTCCTCCAGGAGTAGTTGATGATGTTGAACCATTTGAACCTGGAGTTGTTGAATCATTTGAGCCTGGAGTTGTACTTGGAGTTGTTGTTGAAGTAGTCGTTGGCTCTGTACCTGGGTAATATGGCATTGTTGTTTGTGGCGTTGTTGTTGGAGTAGTCGTTGGCTCTTCTGGAGTCGTAGTCGTAGTAGATGACGTTGTAGACTCAGGAGTTGTAGTTGTTGTAGAGCTTGATTCTTCTTCACTACTGTTTTGACTAGTTGGCTCTTCTGGAGTCGTAGTCGTAGTTGAAGTTGAAGACTTAGGCTCTTCAGTCGTAGTTGTAGTAGTTGAAGTTGAAGATTTAGGCTCTTCAGTTGTAGTTGTAGTAGTTGAAGTTGAAGACTTAGGCTCTTCAGTTGTAGTTGTAGTAGTTGTAGTTGTAGACTCAGGAGTCGTAGTGGTTGTAGTTGAAGGCTCTTGAGTCGTAGTAGTTGTAGTTGTAGACTCAGGAGTCGTAGTAGTTGTAGTTGAAGGCTCTTGAGTCGTAGTAGTTGTAGTTGTAGACTCAGGAGTCGTAGTAGTTGTAGTTGAAGGCTCTTGAGTCGTAGTGGTTGTAGTTGTAGACTCTGTAGTAGTAGTTGTAGTGGTTGTTGTTGTAGTTGGTTTGTTTGATGTGTTGACAACCTTAATCACGTTTGCATCATCAATTTTTTCAACTTTAGAAGTGTAACCTTCAGGTGTATTTGTTTCCACTACTGAGTACTCAATCTTCTTACCGTCTTTGATACCTGGTAATTTAGTAAATTCTGCTTTCCAACCAGAAGCTTTTGTAAGAGTTTGTGTCATCCCTTCCAAGGCTTGGCCGTCAGCATACAATTGAACAGTGATATCTTTACGGTCAGATTCTTCGTCACCAACCCATTCTTTCTGAACGGTCACAGTTGTGTCACCAGATACCCAGAATTTCAACTCTGTATTGTTCCAGAATGCTGGGTCTGTTTGAGGTGTTGTGATTTCGTCAGCTGTCAAGGTTGCGTTGTTATCAACACGGATAGTTGTTTTAGGAATAATTGTTTGGTATTCAACAATGATTTCTTCATCTGAAGCTGTTTTGAAGACATCGCTGACATCTGATAAATTCACGGTAAATCCATTGCCGTCAGCATCGAATTTTACATGTTTCCAGAAATTCCAACCGTCAGCAACCACTTTTCCACCTTTTCTTAAAGTGAATGATGGTTTCAAGTAAGTACCCACGAAGAATTCACTTGCAGCATGGTTTGCAGCAGGAGCAAAAGTGATTTTTGAGTAATCTACCGCTGGAGCTTGGATTTTATCTGATACAACTGGGTTTGTGATGGCTTGTTTCTTACCATCCCCATTGATACGGATGAACCATTTTGTAAGATAGTAGTCATCCCCAACATTCATCCATGCATAGTTTTCAGATGCGTCTAATTTGAATTGCTTAGCTACATAGTCACCTGTAAGGTTGTATTTATTTAAGACAGATTCAAATACACCAGGACCATCAGGACGTGTAATGATGACAGATTCTGAACCGACTTTAGAAGTGGCAGTCTTGTTTCCAGGATTTCCTGGAGTGCTATCCCACACAGCTTGGTATGAGAAACCACCCTTAACGTTTTGGTTCATGGATTCGATTGCTTTTTTAAAGGTAAAAGTAATCTTTTTGTCTGTCATCGACAAGGTAGCTACTTCAGCACCGTTGGCTTGAAGTGACTCCGTTGCAAGTTTGGTGATATTGACACCTTCTGGAGCGTCGATGGTAAAAGTATCTCCTTCTTTAACTGATTTACCTGTCAAGTCCCAATCAAAAGAAAATGTAACTTTTTGACCAGATGTATTTGCTTTAAGGTTTGTAATAGTTGGTGTAACAGTCGCTGCAGAGACTGGGTTAATGATTGACAAACCAAGTGCAACTACACTAATCATTGCTACAAACGCAAATAGTTTTTTATATAGAGATTTCAATTTCTCCAAATCCTTTCTTCTATAAAATCTTTTTATTTAGTTTTAACACTCAAAATGTTTACTTTTATCATTAATAAGATTTACAGCCTAACTACGACAATTAGTGTAATTTTGCTACTGCTCCAAGGTAGATAAAAATTACAATAGTTTTTCAATCTCCGTATATTATCAACTAGTCTACAATTTGTTTGATAGTAAAAGGTAGAATGGATTTTCTATTAGTTTTCTTCATGAAGGAGAATACATGTTAACATTATTTAGAAGAGAACTCTGAATTTCTGAATAAATATGATTCATTACAGAAAAAAACTAATAAATTAACTGTAAAATAGTAATGAAAAAGTAAGACAAAATAAATGTTATAACATGGTATTAATGATACCAATCAAATTCTAGCACTAAGATGTGAAATAGTCAATAAATTTGATGTAAATTTCATATAAATTTAGGTAATTTTTGACTATTTTTGACAATTTCTAAAAAACGGCTTAAAATCTAGAAAACAAAAGCGTTTCGGAACCTTTTTTCTTATATATTTAGACTAAAAGGACAAAATTTTTCTAAAAGTAGTTTGAAACCTTTTTTCTGTACTAAATTATGATAAAATAGGTATGTTTGAACAAGAGCATCTGCTCTGATATTTAGAATAGGAGAACATTATGCAAGCAGTAGAACATTACATTGAAAAACTTGTTCCTGAACATTATGATTTATTTTTGGACTTGAGTCGCGAGACCAAGACTTTTTCAGGGAAAGTAACCATCACTGGTCAAGCTAAAAGCGACCGTATTTCGCTTCACCAAAAAGACCTGGAGATTGCTTCTGTAGAAGTAGCTGGTCAGGCTCGTCCATTTACAGTTGATAATGAAAACGAAGCTCTTCATATCGAACTTGCGCAAGCGGGTCAAGTCGAATTGGTTCTTTCGTTTTCAGGTAAAATCACAGACAACATGACAGGAATCTACCCATCTTACTACACAGTTGATGGAGTTAAGAAGGAAGTTTTGTCAACTCAGTTTGAGAGCCACTTTGCCCGCGAAGCCTTCCCATGTGTGGATGAGCCAGAAGCTAAAGCAACCTTCGACCTAGCTCTTCGCTTTGACCAAGCAGAAGGCGAATTGGCCTTGTCAAACATGCCAGAGATTGACGTTGAAAACCGCAAGGAAACTGGTATCTGGAAGTTTGAGACAACACCACGTATGTCTTCTTACTTGTTAGCTTTCGCGGCTGGAGACTTGCAAGGCGTTACCGCAAAAACTAAAAATGGTACTTTGGTAGGTGTCTACTCAACCAAAGCACATCCACTTTCTAACCTTGAATTCTCACTAGACATCGCTGTTCGTTCCATCGAATTTTACGAAGACTACTATGGTGTCAAATATCCAATTCCTCAATCTCTTCATATCGCCCTTCCTGACTTCTCATCAGGTGCTATGGAAAACTGGGGTCTTGTCACTTACCGTGAAGTGTACTTGGTTGTGGACGAAAACTCAACCTTTGCCAGCCGTCAACAAGTTGCTCTTGTCATTGCCCATGAGCTTGCTCACCAATGGTTTGGTAACCTTGTAACTATGAAGTGGTGGGATGATCTTTGGCTCAATGAAAGCTTCGCAAACATGATGGAATATGTCTGTGTGGATGCCATCGAGCCAAGCTGGAATATTTTTGAAGATTTCCAAACAAGTGGTGTTCCTTCAGCTCTTAAACGTGATGCGACAGATGGTGTTCAGTCAGTTCACGTAGAAGTAACTCATCCGGACGAAATCAATACTCTCTTTGATCCTGCTATTGTTTATGCTAAAGGTAGCCGTCTCATGCACATGCTTCGTCGTTGGTTAGGAGATGCTGATTTTGCGAAAGGATTGCATGCCTACTTTGAAAAACACCAATATGGAAATACTATTGGTCGTGACCTATGGAATGCTCTTGGTCAAGCTTCAGGTCGTGATGTAGCAGCCTTTATGGATTCTTGGTTGGAGCAGCCTGGTTATCCAGTCTTAACTGTTAAAGTTGAAAATGATGTCTTGAAGATTTCACAAAAACAATTCTTCATCGGTGAGCACGAAGACAAGAACCGTCTCTGGGTAGTTCCACTCAACAGCAACTGGAAAGGTTTACCTGATACTCTTGAAACTGAAAGCATTGAGATTCCTGGATATGCTGCTTTGCTTGCTGAAAATAAGACAGCTCTTCGACTCAATACCGAAAACACGGCACACTACATTACAGATTATCAAGGTGAGTTGCTGGATGCTATCCTTTCAGAATTAGTAGAACTTGATAATACAAGCAAACTTCAAATCGTCCAAGAACGTCGTTTGTTGGCTGAAGCTGGTCACATTTCATTTGCGGACTTGCTTCCAGTTGTGGATCAATTGGCACAAGAAGAATCTTATCTAGTTGTTGCTGCGGTTTCTCAAGTTATTTCAGCTCTTGAGCGATTTATTGATGAAGGAACTGAAACTGAGAAAGCCTTTAAAGCACTTGTTGCTAAGCTCGCTCGTTACAACTATGATCGCCTTGGATTTGAAGCAAAAGACGGAGAAGCAGATGAGGACGAATTGGTTCGTCAATTGACAATCTCAATGATGATTCGCTCAAATGATGAGGAAGCCAGCCAAGTTGCAAGCCAAATCTTTGCATCACATAAGGACAATCTTGCAGGTCTTCCAGCAGCTATTCGCTCTCAAGTTCTCATCAATGAAATGAAACATCATGAGACAAAAGAATTGGTAGCTCTTTATCTTGACCTATACACTCATGCCACAGATGCAGTCTTTAAACGTCAGTTAGCTGCAGCCCTATCATACAGCACAGATGCAGAAAATATCCAAACCCTTCTTGCAACTTGGAAGGATAAATTTATCGTCAAACCACAAGACCTTGCATTGTGGTACCTCCACTTCCTTGGACACAAGGCCACTCAAGAAACTGCTTGGACATGGGCGCGTGAAAACTGGGATTGGGTTAAGGGAGCTCTTGGTGGAGATATGAGCTTTGATCGATTCGTCATCTACCCTTCAAACGTCTTTAAGACGGAAGAACGCTTGGCAGAATACAAAGCTTTCTTCGAGCCTCAAGTATCTGACCTAGCTCTTAGCCGTAATATCCGTATGGGTATCAAGGATATCGCAGCTCGCGTCGAATTGATTAAGCGTGAAAAAGCAGCCGTTGAAGCAGCGGTTGCAGCATACAGCAAGGCTTAATCCATTTAAGTTTAAATAGATGAAAAAACTCAACTTTTTCCTAGAAAAACGGGAAAAGTTGAGTTTTTTTTAAGATATTTTTGTTATAATAAGCTTAATAAGGAGGAATTTTTGATGATCAAAATTCTATTAGTGGAAGATGACCTAGGCCTGTCAAATTCAGTCTTTGATTTTTTGGATGATTTTGCAGATGTCATGCAGGTATTCGATGGAGAAGAAGGTCTTTATGAGGCTGAAAGTGGCGTTTATGATTTGATTCTATTGGACTTGATGTTGCCTGAGAAAAATGGATTCCAAGTTTTAAAAGAATTGCGTGAAAAAGGTATTTCGACTCCTGTTCTGATTATGACAGCCAAGGAAAGTCTCGATGACAAAGGACATGGATTTAAACTTGGGGCAGACGATTATCTAACAAAACCTTTCTATTTAGAAGAACTCAAAATGCGTATCCAAGCCCTTCTTAAACGTTCTGGCAAATTTAACGAAAATACTCTTTCTTATGGAGATTTGACGGTTAACCTTTCTACAAATGAGGTTAAGGTTCATGATAGCTCTGTTGAGTTACTCGGTAAGGAATTTGAACTCTTGGTCTATTTCCTCCAAAACCAAAATGTTATCTTACCAAAGACACAGATTTTTGACCGTTTATGGGGATTTGATAGTGACACAACTATTTCCGTTGTAGAAGTCTATGTATCAAAAGTTCGTAAGAAATTAAAGGGGACAGCTTTTGCTGAGAATCTTCAAACCTTACGCAGTGTTGGGTATATTTTAAAACATGTTTAATAAATTTAAAAAGAATTGGTACGCAGAAGATTTCAGCTACTTTATCCGAAACTTTGGAGTATTTACTCTGATTTTCTCTGCTATGACCTTGATTATCTTGCAGGTTATGCACTCCAGCCTCTATACATCTGTAGATGAGAAACTTTTAGCGCTTAGCAATAATCCTCAGGATATCATTCAATTAGCGGTCAATCGTGCAACAGAAGATGTTAAGGATTTAGATGGTGGAAATGTTACCTCAAATTCGGATAAAAGAGTCACAATTAGCTCCAATACGGAAGTAATTTTACTGGATTCAAATCTGAATCAATTAGTGACTGGAAATCGCTTTTTAGGATTAGATAGGATAACCTTCAATAAAAAGGATTTAAACCATATTCGTCAGCTTCATATTGTAAATAGCTATGGTCAGGATGAGGTTTATCGTGTCGTCTTGACAGAAATGAAAATTGATTCTGCATCAAGTAACATTAAGTATGCTGCCGTTCTAATCAATACCAGCCAGCTAGAACAAACCAGTAAAAATCACGAGCAGTTAATTGTGGTGGTCATGGCAAGTTTTTGGATTCTATCTATCTTGGCTAGTCTCTACCTTGCTCGTGTCAGTGTTAAGCCCTTGCTTGAAAGTATGCAAAAGCAGCAGAGCTTTGTGGAAAATGCTAGTCATGAATTACGCACTCCACTAGCAGTTCTTCAAAATCGTCTGGAAACACTTTTTAGAAAACCAGAAGCGACTATTATGGAGTCAAGTGAGAGCATTGCTTCTAGTTTGGAAGAAGTCCGAAATATGAAGTTTTTGACGACTAACCTTCTCAATCTCGCACGTAGAGATGATGGGATTAAGCCAGATCTTTGTGAAGTAGAACCTGATTTCTTTAATACGACCTTTACCAACTATGAAATGATTGCATCTGAAAATAATCGCGTCTTTCGTTTTGAAAACCGTGTTCATCGCACTATTATCACTGATAAACTTCTCCTCAAGCAATTGATGACCATTCTGTTTGATAATGCTGTCAAATACACAGAAGAAGACGGAGATATTTATTTTGAAATTTCAACGACAGAACGCAGTCTATATTTAACGGTAGCGGATAATGGAATCGGTATCTCTGCAGATGATAAAAAGAAAATCTTTGATCGTTTTTATCGAGTTGATAAGGCACGTACACGTCAAAAGGGTGGATTCGGATTGGGTTTGTCATTGGCTAAGCAAATTGTTGATGCCCTTAAGGGAACTATCAATGTTAAGGACAACAAACCAAATGGAACTATTTTTGAAGTCAAGCTAGCTATCTCAACTCCACCAAAACGTAAAAATAAATAAAAAAACCTTCGATTCATCGAAGGTTTTTATTTGAATTTTTTCTTGATAAAAGTACGTTGAAATTGCAATGCTACAAGACTGAGTCCAATTGCCAAGGCAAAAGATAAAACAGTATTGACTTTTAGTGATAAGAACATAAAGCTAAAGATTGCTAAAAAGACGCAGAAGCAAGCGATGTTTACAAAAAATAGAACTTCTTTGACACTAGCGACAGAAGTGCTTTCTGGAACATATTCTTGAAACTGAGATGTTTTAATGTTTTCTTGTTCTAACTCATACGGGTGTAATTTTCTAGCGGGCATGTTTCTCTCCTTAACAGTACATTACTATTTTATCACTTTTTAAAGAAAGAATTATTACAGAATGGTTACAAATTGCATAAAATCTGTTTTCAAGGACAAAGTCGATTTTCTTGACATGCCTTAGGGAAAATGATAGGATGGGTGAACCGTTTAAACTTTATTATTTTTCTCTTATTTTAAACGAGGGGAAGTTTGATGGTTAAAACGAATAAAAATCATACACAGATGCAAATAAATTCAATTTTGAAGTAAGGACAGTATTCTTTTAAATTGATTCTAGTTGTTCATGACAAGATAGTTTTCTATCTTTAGTGCTATGTGTAGAGGGAAGTTGTATTTTCCCGACAACAGAATACTTAAAGGAGATTGGCATGTATCTTGCTATCAAAGAAATTTTACAGAATAAACTGCGATACAGTTTAATTCTAACTTCCATTTTTCTCATTGCTTTTATGGTCTTTTTTATGACTAGTTTGGCTTTAGGACTTGTTCGAAATAATAGGGCTGCTATCGATAATTGGCATGCAACAGGAGTTGTTCTATCCGATTATGCAAATGACAATTTGACTGCATCCTTTATACCAGAAAAAGACTACAAGGATAAGGTTTCTGAGAATGCTGTTCCCCTAAGCTATATGTTTGCTGTAACAAACTTGGTTAATAGTAGTGATAAGATTAATGTCTCTATTTTCGGTCAAGAGTGGGACAGTTTTATCTCTCCGTCCTTGATTGAAGGGCATTACCCAGAAAATGACCAAGAAGTTGTAGTGGATCAGTCTTTTGAAAATTATGGCATCAAACTTGGCGACGCAATTCAACTCAACGGGAGTGAGACAAGTTTTAAGATTGTAGGTTTGACCAAAGAAAATAAATTTTTCACAGAACCTGTTGTCTTTACGAGCTTAACAACGTATTGGAATTTACAAGGAACAACAAAAGCCAATCGTTCTATCTCTGCATTAGTATTGCAAAATGATGTAGAAGTGAATGGCGATGAGTTGAAGCAGATTTCTATTCAAAAAATGATTTCAAAAATTCCTGGTTATACCCCTCAGGTCAATGTATTTTCAGGAATGATTCTAGCAATGATCGTTATAACGGGTCTGATTGTAGGGATTTTTATTTATATCATTACCATTCAAAAATTAGGCCTCTATGGTATTATGCGAGCACAAGGAATTCAAATAAAATATATCGTTTGGTCCCTTTTCTGTCAAATCTTTCTCTTATCTGCTTTGGGTATCGGATTGGCCTTAGTAGCCATTTGGGGTGTCATCTTAGTCTTACCTGCAACCTTCTTTTTCTATCCTAGTTGGTTGGCATACTTTGTGTTAAGCCTGATCATCTGCTTAATGGCTCTTCTAGGTGGCGTCATTTCGCTTCCTCGTCTGCTAAAAGTAGATCCAATTACGGCCATTGCAGAATGATAAGGAGAATGACATGACTAGATTAATTGAGATGATTCAAGTGACAAAAACTTATGGCGAAGGCAATATGAAAGTGACAGCTCTTCATGAGACCAATTTTCAGCTAAACGCTGGGGAGTTTGTAGCGATTGTAGGGCCTTCTGGATCAGGTAAAACAACCTTTTTAACGACTCTAGGCCAACTTCAGGAAGCTTCAAGTGGCAAGATTCTGGTAAAGGGAAATGAGACTGGAAACCTAACCGAAAAAGAAAAAACGGATTTGCGCTTTAGTGAATTTGGCTTTATCCTCCAGGCTTCAAACTTGATTCCCTTTTTAACGGTTAAGGAGCAATTAGATTTAATTGACCGTTTGGATAAAAAGAAATCTATAAAAAGTGACCGACAAGAGTTGTTCAGTTTGTTGGATTTGGACAAGGTTCAAAACCACTATCCCAAAGCTCTCTCAGGTGGAGAACGCCAACGAGCCGCAATTGCTAGAGCCCTATACAATAATCCGAGTATTGTACTTGCAGATGAGCCAACAGCCAGCTTGGATACACAACGTGCTTACCAGGTTACAGATATGCTAGCTTCAATTGCCCATGAGCAAGGTAGGGGTGTTGTCATGATTACACATGATACTCGCTTACTAGATAAGGTTGACCGTATTTATGTGATGAATGACGGACGACTTGTTGAAAAGACACAAGCATAAATCTAAAAAGTGAACTGTTATTGATACGGTTCACTTTTTTAATTTTTAAGTCATAAGACCCACTTTTCTATATAGCTGATTTTTTGGAAATGTGGTATAATTTTCTCTATGGAAAAGATTATCATTACAGCAACTGCTGAAAGTATTGAACAAGTGAAACAGCTACTCGAAGCTGGTGTCGACCGCATTTATGTCGGTGAGAAAGATTTTGGTCTTCGTTTGCCAACTACCTTTAGTCATGAAGAATTGCGTGAAATCGCAAAAATCGTTCATGATGCAGGTAAGGAATTAATCGTTGCGGTCAATGCCCTCATGCACCAAGACATGATGGACCGTATCAAGCCATTCTTGGACTTTCTAGAGGAAATCAAGACCGACTACATCACTGTTGGAGATGCAGGGGTATTTTATGTGGTCAACCGTGACGGCTATTCTTTCAAAACCATTTATGATGCGTCAACCATGGTCACTAGCAGTCGTCAGATTAATTTCTGGGGACAAAAAGCGGGGGCATCAGAAGCTGTCTTGGCGCGCGAAATTCCATCTGCTGAGCTTTTTAAAATGCCTGAAATTTTGGAAATTCCAGCAGAAGTTTTGGTCTATGGTGCTAGTGTTATCCACCATTCTAAGCGTCCACTCTTGCAAAACTACTATAACTTCACACAGATTGATGATGAAAAAACTCGTCAACGTGATTTGTTCTTAGCTGAGCCAAGTGATCCAGAGAGCCATTACTCTATTTTCGAGGATAATCATGGAACTCATATCTTTGCGAATAATGACCTTGACTTAATGACCAAGTTGACAGAATTAGTAGAACATGGCTTTACCCACTGGAAACTAGAAGGTCTCTATACTCCAGGTCAAAACTTTGTTGAAATCGCAAAACTTTTCATCCAGGCGCGTAACTTGATTCAAGAAGGGAACTTTACACATGACCAAGCCTTCTTGCTAGATGAAGAAGTTCGCAAGCTCCATCCTAAAAATCGTTTCTTGGATACTGGATTTTACGACTATGACCCTGATATGGTTAAATAAGAATCAAAAACCCGAAATAAAATGTTCGGGTTTTTCTGATATTTGGATGAATTTGAAGCGTATTCATGATATAATAGAAGTAGCTCTATTTGGAGGTATATAAGTGGAAAATCTGAAAAAAATGGCAGGGATTAAGGCTGCCGAGTTCGTCAAAGATGGTATGGTTGTCGGACTTGGGACTGGCTCCACTGCCTACTATTTCGTCGAAGAAATAGGTCGTCGTATCAAGGAAGAAGGCTTACAGATTACAGCTGTAACGACTTCTAGTGTAACCAGCAAACAGGCAGAATGCCTCCAGATTCCTCTTAAGTCGATTGACCAAGTGGATTTTGTAGACTTAACTGTGGATGGTGCGGATGAAGTAGACAGTCAGTTTAATGGCATCAAAGGTGGTGGTGGTGCCCTTCTCATGGAGAAGGTTGTAGCAACCCCATCAAAAGAATACATCTGGGTCGTTGATGAGAGCAAACTAGTTGAGAAACTGGGTGCTTTTAAATTGCCTGTAGAGGTTGTTCAGTACGGTGCCGAACAAGTCTTTCGTCGATTTGAACGTGCTGGCTATAAACCGAGCTTCCGTGAAAAGGATGGCCAACGTTTTGTGACGGATATGCAGAACTTTATCATTGACCTCGCCTTGGAAGTCATTGAAGATCCAATTGCTCTGGGACAAGAATTGGATCACGTTGTTGGTGTCGTTGAGCACGGCTTGTTTAACCAGATGGTTGATAAGGTCATTGTGGCCGGACAAAATGGCGTTCAGATTTTAACTTCAACAAAAGCAAAATAATTAAAACAATAAGGAGACACACTATGCCAAAATTTAATCGTATTCACTTGGTGGTACTAGATTCTGTAGGGATTGGTGCAGCGCCAGATGCTAATAACTTTGTCAATGCAGGAGTGCCAGACGGAGCTGCAGACACACTTGGGCACATCTCAAAAGCTGTAGGTTTGGATGTACCAAACATGGCAAAACTTGGTCTTGGAAATATTCCTCGCGAAACACCATTGAAGACTGTTCCAGCTGAAAGCAACCCTACTGGTTATGCGACTAAGCTTGAAGAGGTATCTCTAGGTAAAGATACCATGACTGGTCACTGGGAAATCATGGGACTTAATATCACTGAACCTTTTGATACTTTCTGGAATGGATTCCCTGAAGAAATTATCACAAAAATTGAAAAATTTTCAGGACGTAAGGTTATCCGTGAAGCTAACAAACCGTATTCTGGTACAGCTGTTATTGATGATTTCGGACCACGCCAAATGGAAACTGGAGAGTTGATTATCTATACTTCAGCTGACCCAGTTCTTCAAATTGCAGCCCACGAAGACATCATTCCTTTGGATGAATTGTACCGTATTTGTGAATACGCTCGTTCCATTACGTTGGAACGTCCGGCTCTTCTAGGACGTATCATTGCTCGCCCATACGTTGGGGAGCCAGGAAACTTCACACGTACTGCCAATCGTCGTGACTTGGCTGTATCACCATTTGCGCCAACTGTTTTGGACAAGTTGAATGAAGCCGGTATTGATACTTATGCGGTTGGTAAGATTAATGATATCTTTAACGGTGCTGGTATCAACAATGACATGGGCCATAATAAATCTAACAGCCATGGTATTGATAATTTGATTAAAGCTATGAAATCTGAAGACTTTAAAGAAGGTTTCTCATTCACAAACTTGGTAGATTTCGATGCCCTTTATGGTCACCGTCGCGATCCTCATGGTTACCGTGATTGTTTGCATGAGTTTGATAAACGATTGCCAGAAATTATGGCAGCAATGAGAGAAGATGATCTTCTTTTGATAACTGCTGACCATGGGAACGATCCAACCTATGCTGGTACTGACCATACTCGTGAATATATCCCACTCTTGGCATACAGCCCATCCTTTAAAGGAAGTGGTCTAATTCCAGTCGGAAACTTCGCTGATATCTCAGCAACTATTGCTGATAACTTTGGCGTTGAAACAGCCATGATTGGTAAGAGCTTCCTAGATCAATTAGTTTAAGATGACTCGCTACGCTCTTCTCGTAAGAGGAATCAATGTTGGTGGAAAGAATAAGGTAGTGATGGCTCAACTACGTCAGGAATTGGCAGAATTGGGATTAGAAAATGTTGAAACTTACATTAATAGTGGCAATATTTTCTTTGATAGCAGTAAGGCTAGAACTCAGTTAGTTGAGAGTCTGCAGGGCTTCTTTGAAGAATATTATCCATTTATCAAAAGTTTTTCCTTAGTGTCTCAAGGAGACTATGAAGAGGAGATTAGAACTCTTCCCGATTGGTGGTTCCAAGAAATGGCTCGAAAGGATGTTCTCTTTTATACAGAAGGATTACATGTAGAAACAGTTGTAGAGAAAGTGAAAACTCTACAACTTCTAGATGAAGTTCTTCATTTCGGAAAGCATGGAATCTTCTGGGGTAAATTGTCGGAAGAAACCTACGCTAAAACAGCCTACCATAAACAACTGCTGAAGTTGCCTTTTTATGGCAAGATTACTATTCGTAACGCGAATACCTTTGACAAAATCGGTCAATTGCTAAAAAATTATGAAGGAGACAGATAATGACATTATTAGCAAAAATCAATGAAACAGCTGCTTTCTTGAAAGAAAAGGGAGTAGAATCACCGGAGTTTGGCTTGATTCTTGGGTCAGGTCTTGGTGAACTAGCTGAAGAAATCCAAAATCCAGTCGTTGTAGACTACGCTGAAATCCCTAACTGGGGACGTTCAACGGTTGTAGGCCATGCTGGTAAATTGGTCTACGGTGAGCTTGCAGGACGTAAAGTTTTAGCCCTTCAAGGTCGTTTCCATTTCTACGAAGGAAATCCGCTTGAAGTTGTGACTTTCCCAGTTCGTGTCATGAAAGTTTTAGGCTGTGAAGGTGTGATTGTTACCAACGCTGCTGGTGGTATCGGCTTTGGTCCTGGTACTTTGATGGCTATTTCAGACCACATCAATATGACAGGACAAAATCCGCTAATTGGTGAAAACTTGGATGACTTCGGTCCACGTTTCCCAGATATGTCTAAAGCTTACACACCAGAATACCGTAAGACTGCTCATCAAGTGGCTGACAAACTTGGTATTAAATTGGATGATGGTGTCTATATTGGTGTGACTGGTCCAACTTATGAAACTCCAGCTGAAATCCGTGCTTATAAGACACTTGGTGCAGATGCTGTCGGAATGTCAACCGTTCCTGAAGTCATCGTTGCAGCACATTCTGGTTTGAAGGTTCTTGGTATTTCATGTATTACCAACTTTGCGGCTGGTTTCCAAGAAGAGCTCAACCATGAAGAAGTAGTAGAAGTGACAGAGCGTGTCAAAGGCGACTTCAAAGGTTTGCTAAAAGCGATCCTTGCTGAATTGTAATGCCATGAGAGTTCACTTTATTTTACATGAAACCTTTGAAGTGCCGGGCGCTTATCTAAAATGGGTGCAGGAGCGTGGTCATCAGGTGACCACAACCAAGGTTTACGAAAAAGAACTTCTTCCGGAAACTATTGATGGAATTGATTTTCTGATTGTGATGGGAGGACCTCAATCGCCAGATGAAGATCGAGAAGCTTTTCCATACTACGATCCTCAGGCAGAGATTGAACTGATTCAAAAGGCCATGAAGGCAGATCGTTATATTGTTGGGGTCTGTCTGGGTGCCCAGCTCCTGTCTGTTGCCTATGGAGCGAAGTATGAGCACAGTCCGGAACGTGAGATTGGGGTTTATCCAGTGACCTTGACG
>CAUUTJ010000006.1:0-40955 GCA_963548045.1 uncultured Streptococcus sp. | reverse complement strand
CCACTACCACAACGGAAGCTCCGACTACCACAACTACCACAACGGAAGCTCCGACAACAACAACTACAACAACAGAAGAGCCAACGACTACTTCAACAACAACTACAACAACAGAAGAGCCAACGACTACTTCAACAACAACTACAACAGAAGAGCCAACAACAACTACAACAACAACTCCAGAAGAGCAAGTTGTAACAGAAACAACAACAACTCCAGAAGAGCCAACGACTACTTCAACAACAACTCCAGAAGAGCCAGTTGTGTCTGAAACAACAACGCCACAAACAACAATGCCATATTACCCAGGTACAGAACCAACAACAACTACAACAACAACTCCAGAAGAGCCAGTTGTGTCTGAAACAACAACTCCAGAAGAGCAAGTTGTAACAGAAACAACAGAAACAACTTCTGAAAAACCAGCACCTTCTGTATCAACAACAGAAGAAGGATCTGAACTTCCATTTACTGGTGAAGCGACTGGTACTGTACTTGTATTGGCAGGTCTAGTAATCTTGTCAGGTACTGTAGTAATGAAACGTAAATTTTCTAAATAATACTAGATGAGTTTCTTTAGAGAGGAGAGAGCAGTGCTCTCTCCTTTTTAAAAGTATAAAGACTATGGAGCATTTAGATGAAACTATCAATTCTAATTACCCTTTTAAACGAAGAATTAGTTCTATCTCAAACTCATAAAGCTATTTCTGAACAGCTAGAGAGCATGATATTGTCGAAACAACTATCTGATTATGAAATTCTCTATATAGACGATGGTAGTAGCGATAGTACTTTAGAACTAATCAATGCTATTGCAAACGAAAACCCGCGGGTCAAGTATATCAGCTTTAGTAGAAATTTTGGACGCGAGAGTGGAATTCTTGCTGGTTTTAAATATGCTACTGGCGATGCTGTTATGGTGATGGATGGCGACTTGCAACATCCGCCTTATCTGATTCCCCTCTTTGTAGATGCTTATAAAGAAGGTTATGATATTGTCAGTGGTCAGAGAAGTCGAGAAGGAGAGTCTTTCGTAGGAAGTTTCTTTGCTCGTAGCTTTTATAAATTTTCTAACCACTCCATGGATGTCAAGTTAACAGACGGGAAATCAGAATTACGTCTCCTAAGCAAGAGAGCTGTGGATGTATTTGTTTCCCTTCCAGAGTATAATCGTTTCAACAAAGGACTCTATGAGTGGATTGGTTTTAAAGAGAAGGTTATCCCTTATAAAAATGAAGTGCGTATAGCAGGAAAAAGTAAATTCGGCTTTAAAAAGTCTATGAATTATGCTTTCCAGGGAATTATCTCATTTAACGATCGTCCGCTCAGAATTTGTATCCAATTTGGATTTGTCAGTATGGTTCTGTCTCTGCTCTACATTGTGTATGAGTTTTGCAAATTTATCTTTTCTTCAGACTATACGAGTGGCTATTTCACGACAATAGCAGCGATTATCTTGTTTAGTAGTGTGCAATTGATCTTCATCGGTGTACTTGGAGAGTATATTGGAAAGATTTATTACGAGGTGAAACAACGTCCTCACTTTGTCATCGCGAAAAGCAATATTGACCAAGCTGAAAAAGATAAGATCGGTTAAAATGACATTAGGAGAAATCAATCATGAATAAGTGGTTAAAGTGTTGGCAAGAGTTGAAGGGAAAACATCCCAAAGCCTTGCTTTATACGATGAGTGCCTTATTACCAATGACCATCATGTTGGTTGTTTGGTTCTTCATGGGTAGCTATCCCTTTGGGAATAAAAGTCTGATGGCAGTTGACTTTGGTCAGCAGTATATCAGTTTTTTTGGCTTACTTAAGAATGCGGTACTTACTGGTGATTTAAGCAGTCTAACCTACTCCTTTACGAAATCTCTCGGTGGAGATATGATAGGGGTTTTAGGCTATTACTTGATGAGCCCTTTTAATATTTTTTATATTATTATCCCCTTCAAACACTATGGTTTAGCAGTCTTTCTGACTATTTGGCTCAGATACGGCGCAATCGGACTTTCTTTCTCTCATTTTCTGATCAAGCGCTATAAGGGTGCAGAATCACGTATGTGGTTGGTACCTTTGTTTGCAACAGCCTATGCTCTTTCAGGAATGCTCGTTTCCTATCAGATGAACGTCATTTTCTATGATGCCATGATTATGCTACCGCTCGTTATCGTTTATCTGGAAGAGCTCTTGGATGGAGGAAGACCCTATCGTTATGCCTTTATTTTAGGACTAACAGTCTTTCTACAGTTCTATATGGGGTATATGATTTCGATTTTTATCGTCCTATACTCTTGTTATTATGTTTCACCACGCCTCTCTATCCAGGGAACTCTGAAGCAGAAGCTGAAACACTTCTTGAGTCCTTTGGTAAAAACATTTGCCTTCTCTGTCATTGGGGTTGCTACGGCATCGGTATTGATTGTGCCAGTTTTCTATAATCTCCTTGAGAGTAAGGGGCAAGTTGGAGATGCCATGAAGTTCTCCTTCGCCTTTCAGATCAATCCTGTGGATATCCTGTCTAAACTGGCTATCGGTGGTTTTGATACTGCCTCAGGCTGGTCGGCTGGACCTAACCTTCCAAATATCTACATTGGTGCTTTAGGATTCATAGGTTTCATCCTCTACTTTACATCGAAGGAGATAGCTAAGGAAAAACGTTGGGCTGCAGGAGCTGTCACCTTTGTCTTCTTCCTTTCCTTTGTCAATGAATTTGTAAGTAAAATCTGGCATATGGGACAAAATCCAGCTGGATTCTTCTTCCGTTTTTCATGGTTATTCTCGTTCTTTATGCTCGTCTTAGCCTATCAGGTAGTTAAGGGACAAGTAGAAATTTCTCGCAGAGGGAAGTTGCTTTCAGTGGTGTTACTGGTTTTATCAGCAATTTATCTCTATACAAAGAAATTCACCTATCTTCCAAAAACTCAACCTGAAGCTTTGACTCAATTTCTATCAAAGAACTTTATTGTATTTTGGATTTTACTATTAGCTATCACTGCAGCTTGCTCTTATCTCTATTGGAGTCGTTCTTGTAAAGCTCCTAAAGTGAAAAAAATGGTGCTATTGATAGCTGGGGCTGTCGTTCTTCTTCTAGGAATTCTTCTCCAAACGGGTTATCTCTTATCTCAGGTTGTCTTAACCTTGCTGGTCTATTTGGCAGTTATCTTCTTATTGCGCACAAGAATGACCAGATTAGCAATTCTTGCCTTGTCTGCCCTAACCATCTTTGAATTAGGATACAATGCTTATCTATCTCAAGTGACCTTTGGTTATGCAGACGTAGATAAATTTGTAGATGCAACAGTATCTGTAAAACAAGTGACAGATGATGTTCAGAAACAAGCAGATCAACCATTCTATCGAATCGCTACTACTTTTGCCTATTCAAAAACAGTGCCGTCACTTGTGTCTTACCCAGGTCTAAGTACCTTTAGTTCTAGCTTAGAGCGTACAACCATGGATCAATTTGCTTACATGGGGGACCAAGGGATTAACGCAGCAACTGAGTATGAAAATGGGACCTTGTTAACAGATGCCTTATACGGGGTTCGCTATTATATGGATATCAAGGATCTGGAACCTGCTGAGAAAGAAGCTCATCCTGAGAGAATGTATTTCACTCGTTTTGCCAGCCGTTTTGACATGCGCCGTTATTTCACGAGTAAGGTCTATGAAGATGAGCGCTATATTGTGTACGAAAATCCAAATTCTTTCCCATTAGCCTATGGAACAAATGATTTAGTAAGAAACATCAACTTTGGTAAGAATAACGCTATTCAAAATCAAAACATCATCCTAAACTCTATGGAAGGTGTGAAAAAAGGCGAGGAAAACTACCTCGACTACTTCAAACCTCTAGCCTACGGAGATGTTGAGACAGAAAATCTTACAGAGGAAAATGTTGACAAAGAAAAGGGAACTGCAGTCTACAAGCGTGTGGATTCTTCTAAAGATGCAGTGGTTCGTTACCGAATTACTCCTCGAACAGACTTGACTTATTACTTCTTTGTGCCTGCAAGTCTAAATTCAGAAAAAGATTACTCAGTCCTCTTAAATGGCAAGTGGTTTACTCATTCTAAGAGAAACACGCAACGTCAACTCTGGCAAATCGCAGATAATGCAGTTGATCAAGAATCTGTACTTGAGTTCCGTTTTAAAACTGATAAAGTTGACCTTTCAAACGCAGGTGTTTATCGTGCAGAGATCAGTCAAATTCAAAGTGCTTTAGAAAAACGGAAGGCACAAGGCCTACAAGTTGAGAAATTCTCAAATACTTATATCGTCGGTTCAGTGAATATCACGGACGACAGTAAATATATGATGACTTCCATCCCTTATAGTGAAGGTTGGAAGGTGAAAGTGGATGGTAAGTATGTCCCTGTGACAAAAGCATGGAACAGCTTTATTTCCTTCCCGATTACTTCCGGACAACACAAAGTAGAATTTGTCTTCTCACAAAAAGGAAGGGTTACAGGTGCTGTATTGACTCTCATCAGTCTAACAACTTTGTATATCATCAGAAGAGATTATAAAAAAGAAGATAAAAAGCAAGTAAAAGAAGATTCCGGAGCTCCATCGCCTAAGTAAGCAATCTTCTATCAACTATAAGAAAAATACGGTCAGGAACCATTCCTGACCTTTTTCTTTTGCAAAATGACAAAAATCTTAAACTTTTTGACAAATATGCTTGTCAAAAATAAAAAGATGTGTTACAATAAAATCAAGATAAAGAACAAAGGAGAAAAAAGACATGCTAAAAAATCGTCTAAAAGAGCTTCGAGCTCGCGATGGTCTGAATCAAACTGAGCTGGCCAAACTAGCAGGCGTGTCCAGGCAAACGATCAGCTTGCTAGAACGGGATGAGTACACGCCATCCATCGTCATTGCTTTAAAGATTGCTCAGATCTTTCATGAACCAGTCGAGTCGGTCTTTCGATTAGAGGAGGATGAGTGATGAACAAGTATAAAGTGATTTATTATCTATGTATCGTTGTGTTTATCGTGAATCTTTTAGCTATGATTGGAAGCCTATTTGGTTGGTTTTCAATCGTGGAAGGCAAGTACCTCTTCTGGAATAATATAGTGCTACTGTTAGTCTTTAGATGGGTAGAGAAAAAAATAAAGTTTAAAGAGATCCTAAAAGGAGAAAAGTTATGAAAGAATTTTTAGCAGGTTTTCAAGTCGATACTGAGAACAAAGCACTTGCAGGTGTTTGTGCAGGTTTAGGAAGTTATTTTAACATTCAAGCCAATATCGTTCGTTTGGTGACAGTCTTCTTGTTTCTCTCTTCGACGGAGATTGGGATTATAACCGTGACTCTCTATGCTTATCTAGCAGGTTGGCTTGGCAATGAACCCTTGGGAGCTGGAGCGAAGAAAGCAAGAAACCAAGCTATTCTCTTACTTGTTGTTTGTTTGCTTTTGGTAACGCTTGGAGCAGAGGGATTGACAGCTGTTTTTGAATCAGGTAAATCTTTTGGTCAATGGTTGTCTGACTTGTTTTAGAAAGAGGTTGAAATATGGAAAAGAAACATATCATTTTTGCACTGAAGATTGTTATTGCAGGAGTTTTATTAGGAATATTTGCTGGTTTCCTTGGTCTTAATCCTTTAGGTATCAGTCAAGAGCAAGTAATCATTGCCTTGGAATCACTCTTTCTTGTTCTAGGGCTGATTACGACGATTCTAACTTTTTATTTCATTAGAAAAAGTCATAAGGCTTATAAGAGCTACCAAAGAGAAGAAGAGGACGAAGAAAACGAACAAGACTATCTTGCTATGTATCGTTTCTTGGATTATGGTACGGTGGCTTGGAATGTTTGCCAAATTAGTATGCTAGCCTGCTTACTTTTAGATTTGGGAGGTTTAGGCCCATCAGCAGCATCCTTACTTTTGATAGTTGTAGGTATCTGGTCGGGTGCTTACTGCCTCAAAATCACTAGCAAGGTTCGTAACTATAAACTTTCAATTATGGCAACCCCTAAGGAAGTTTTAGAATACCTCGATACTTATGATGAGGGAGAAAAACAGGCCGAGATGGAAGAAGCTTACTTGATCTTGTTCAAGGTCAATCAAATTCTCATTCCTGGCATCTATGTTTTCTTAGTAGTACTATCTGTAGTATTAGGACAAGTACAGTTGGTTGCTCTACTCGTAGCAGTGGTCATCCATTTGTACACGAATGTTGCACAGTTGCGCAAAACAAAACGTTATTTCAAATAGGAGAATCTTATGAAAACACTTAAAAATATTGGCTGGTATAGCCTTACTTTCTTATCCTTTATTATGATTTATACTTTCATTCAGGGTGTAGGTGTGGCAGCGATGAAGTTGGGAGCACCTGACTACGTTTTTGTCCCTGTTTATGTCTTATTAGCAGGAATCTTTACCTTCGTTACCTACAAGTGGTATAAGACAGGAACTGTTACGATTGAAAAAACAGCCCTTAACAAATACATCTGGTTACCTGCCTTAGTATTGGCTCTTGTCATTGTTGCTCAATTCTTTTTGCCAAATGATACATCAGTCAATCAACAGACGGCAGAACAATTGACTCATAATCAACCTCTCTTTTCTTTCTTTATGGTAGTTGTCTTTGCACCCCTGACAGAAGAATTAACCTTTAGAGGTATGCTAGCTCGCTATGTCTTCCCTCAACAGGATAACATCAAGCAAACAGTTCTCTTTCTTCTTGTAAGTAGTATCATTTTTGCTCTCGTTCATTTCCCTGGCACCCCACAACAATTCCTAGTTTATGCTTCACTTGGCTTTAGCTTGGGATTGGCTTATATTAACAAAGGTGGTCTAGCTTATAGTATAGCCCTACATGCTTTGAATAATTTAATCGCATTTTTAATGATAGTCATGCTATAATAGACTCAGGAGGAAGTCATGAAACGAGTGATATTATTAGCAGTGATTCAGGCAGTTGTTCTCTTCTTTATCATTGGAGTGCTTGCCTATGCTTTAAAAGGGGATTTCTTTTATAACTATTTAGCAGTAATCTTCGCACCAATTGCAGGTATTATGCGATTTGCGACGGCTTATGCAACGGAGATTGTTCTCCCTAAGAAGGCAGCAGAGATTGCGGAAAAGCGTAAAAAATAAAGAAAACCTAAATCCAGCGAATGACTTTGCTGGATTTTTTCATTTATCGCAGGAATCTCTCAACTTTTCTGATGATTTTCATGAAGAGCCTGCGCTTTTATGGTAAAATAGTAACAGAATAAAAGAGGAGAGAAAACATGAAACGTAGTATGTATGCTGGTCGTGTTCGTGAGGAGCACATCGGACAAGAAATTACCTTGAAAGGATGGGTTGCCCGTCGTCGTGACTTGGGTGGATTGATCTTTATCGACCTTCGTGACCGTGAAGGAATCATGCAGTTGGTTATCAACCCTGAAAAAGTATCAGCAGAGGTGATGGCAACAGCTGAGAGCCTTCGTAGTGAATATGTCATCGAGGTGACTGGTCAGGTTGCTGCGCGTGAGCAAGCAAATGACAAGTTGGCGACTGGAGCGGTTGAACTGAATGTAACGGCTCTTACTGTGCTTAATACAGCTAAAACAACACCATTCGAAATCAAGGATGGCATTGAAGCAAACGATGATACACGTCTACGTTACCGTTACCTTGATCTTCGTCGTCCAGAGATGTTGGAAAACCTTAAACTTCGTGCCAAAGTAACACATTCTATCCGTAACTACTTGGATGAGTTGGAATTTATCGATGTGGAAACACCATTCCTTTCTAAATCAACGCCAGAAGGGGCGCGTGACTATTTGGTACCATCTCGTGTCAATAAAGGGCATTTCTATGCTCTTCCTCAAAGTCCGCAGATTACAAAACAGTTGTTGATGAATGCTGGATTCGACCGTTATTACCAAATCGTCAAATGTTTCCGTGACGAAGACTTGCGTGGTGACCGCCAACCAGAGTTTACTCAGGTCGACTTGGAAACGTCATTCTTGACTGAGCAAGAAATCCAAGACATTACAGAAGGCTTGATTGCGCGCGTGATGAAGGAAACAAAAGGCATCGAAGTGACATTGCCATTCCCTCGTATGAAGTACGATGATGCCATGGCTCTTTATGGTTCTGACAAACCTGACACTCGTTTTGAGATGTTGCTCCAAGACTTGACAGATCTTGTCAAGGGTGTTGATTTCAAAGTCTTTTCAGAAGCTCCTGCGGTTAAAGCCATTGTGGTCAAAGGAGCTGCGGACAACTACTCACGTAAAGATATCGATAAGATGACAGAAGTAGCCAAGCAGTATGGGGCCAAAGGTCTGGCTTGGGTCAAGGTTATTGACGGTGAATTAAATGGTCCAGTTGCTAAATTCTTGACTGGCATTCAAGCAGACTTGACAGCAGCACTTGGTCTTGAAGATAAGGACTTGGTTCTCTTTGTAGCAGATACGCTTGAAGTAGCCAATGCAACACTTGGTGCCCTTCGTGGACGTATTGCCAAGGAACTAGGCTTGATTGATAACGATAAATTTAACTTCCTTTGGGTTGTTGACTGGCCAATGTTTGAATGGTCTGAAGAAGAAGGGCGTTATATGAGTGCCCACCATCCATTTACCCTTCCTCAAGCAGAAACTGCTCATGAACTTGAAGGAGATTTGGCCAAGGTTCGTGCCATTGCCTACGATATCGTCTTGAATGGTTATGAACTCGGTGGTGGTAGTCTTCGTATCAACCAAAAAGAACTCCAAGAACGTATGTTCAAAGCTCTCGGCTTCTCAGCAGAAGAGGCCAATGACCAGTTTGGTTTCCTTTTGGAAGCTATGGACTATGGATTCCCACCACACGGTGGCTTGGCTATCGGACTTGACCGCTTTGTCATGCTCTTGGCTGGAGAAGATAATATCCGTGAAGTTATTGCCTTTCCTAAGAATAACAAGGCGACTGACCCAATGACACAAGCACCATCAACAGTAGCTCTTAAACAATTAGAGGAACTTAATCTACAAGTAGAACAAGATGAAACAAACGAAACTAACTAAAAAGTGGTCTCATTATCTGCGCCGCTTTGCTTATCGGGTTAAGATTTTGCGTGTTTTGCAAGGTATCTCCCGAGAAAAATACGATGAAAAAATCTCAGCTTCTCTGGTATATGGTTTTCTATCAGCAGTAGCCGTCAATTTTTTCTTCCAACCAGGGCACGTTTATTCAAGTGGAGCAACAGGTTTGGCTCAGATTATTTCTGCACTTAGCAGTCACTGGTTCGGCTTTTATTTCCCAATTTCCGTAGCCTTTTACGCCATCAATATCCCACTGATGATTTTGGCTTGGTACCAAATTGGACATAAGTTTACGATTTTTACCTTTATCACGGTATCCATGAGCTCGCTCTTTATCCAGTTTGTGCCAGTGGTCGTCTTGACAGAGGACCCAATCATCAATGCCCTTTTTGGGGGTGTCGTTATGGGATTGGGAATTGGCTTTGCTCTACGCCATAATATTTCCAGCGGTGGAACAGATATTGTCAGCCTAACTATTCGTAAGAAAACAGGCCGAAACGTCGGTAGTATCTCCTTCTTAGTGAACGGTACAATTATGCTGATTGCAGGATTGACCTTTGGTTGGAAATATGCCCTCTATTCTATGATTACTATCTTTGTCTCAAGTCGTGTGACAGATGCAGTTTTCACCAAACAAAAGCGTATGCAGGCCATGATAGTTACTAGCAATCCAGATGCAGTGATTGAGAAAATCCACAATAAATTGCACCGTGGGGCAACGATGATCCATGATGCTGAAGGAACTTATAACCATGAGCGTAAGGCAGTATTAATTACGGTTATCACTCGTGCAGAGTTCAATGATTTTAAACACATTATGAAACAAGTGGATCCGACAGCCTTTGTTTCTGTATCTGAAAATGTTCATATTTTAGGACGATTTGTCGAGGTTGAAAACTAGTCAGCTAGATAAACAGAACACATAAAAAACCAACTCTATCTTGAGAGTTGGTTTTTCTTATTTTTCAATGATTTCGTGTGCGATCACCTGACGATAGCAGATTTGACGATTTTCTTTGACATCATTGATGATTTGAAGAATGGTTTCAAATGAAGTTCGACCAAGTGATAGACTGTTGATGTCCACGTAGGCTGCTAGATTTAATCTCGGGTTTACAGAGTCAAAGCTGAGCACAGGGATGTTAAGGTTGTTTTCGCTAAGGTAGTTGCAAACCCCTTCAGCCAAAAGGCTGTCAGTCGTGACAATGGCATCGGTCTGAGGGTCGTGTTTGAACAATTGCTTGCTAAATTTATATCCCTTTTCTTCAAGAAATTCATCCGCAAAAAAAGTACGATGGCTATCCAAAGATAGTTTGTGGTCTTGAAGAGCCTGTTCGTATCCAGTCAAACGGTCCTGAGTAACATAAAGTTTCTTTGTACCTCCGATAAAGGCAATTCGACTGCATCCTTTTTTGATAAAGTATTCTGTAGCATCATAGCCAGCTTGTACATTATCATTATCTACAAGTGGGATAAATGGGGAAAGTGATTTCCCAAGAATGAGGAAGGGAAATTGCTCATCGACGACTAGATTAACCAGAGGGTCATTTTCTTGGGCATACAAGAAGATAAGACCATCAACGCGTTTACCATAGACCATCTGAGAAATAGCGTCAAGACGCTCTTTTTCGTTTTTTCCAGTGGCGATTTGAATGGCATAGTGATTTTCTGAGGCAACCTGTGCAATCCCTCTCAGAACAGAAGGGAAGAAGGGGTTTTGATAGAAAGCATCAGAGTCGTCTGGAAGAACCAAACCAATGACCTGCGTGTAACTGCTAACTAAGCTTCGCGCATTGAGATTGGGATGGTAGTTGAGTTCTTTCATTGCTTTGCGAACTCGTTTTTTTGTCTCATCGCTAATGGTTGATTTGTTTTGAATAACACGGGTTACGGTTGAGGGTGAAACCCCTGCAGCCTTGGCCACGTCTTTAATCGTAACAGGCATAATAATCTCCTACTTATGGTAGTCTGGATCACGAAAATGCGTTTTGTAAAAGATAGTGACCAGGTACAGAACAAATAAAATATTTTGAATAGTAATCAAAGTTGACATGTTTTGGCCTAGGAGACCGAGAATCATGGCAAGCAAAGTTGGTAATCCTAAACAATTCAAGATGAAATGATAGCACTCTTTATAGGTTTTAAATGAGAAGAGACGTGATTTTTTCGTAAAGTAGAGCAAGAGGCTGGAACCTAGAGCGACAATGAAAAAATTAAGTCCAAAGAGGAAACTAGAACCTAACACAAGAAAGAGGCTAATATAGACACGATTCTGTTGGTACCAGTCTTTAGAAATGGCTTGCGTTAAGCTTTCCTTGTTTTGGAAACTTTCAGTCGTGATCGCATGATAGCGAATGCTGGTTAGTTCTTTTCCTTGCTTGCTTATGACGAGTTGCTCTGGTTCAAAGCTAAGGAGCAATTCCTCAGGGAAGTTTGAACTAGAAGCATCTCCAATTTGAACAGAAGCTTGATGAGGAGTTGAACCCGTATAGCTTAGTTTACCATCTACAATCTGAGCATTCTTAGCTAGATCCTGAACGACTTCGTCCGTCAAAGGAGCGTAGACATCATCGATAAAAGTTTCTAAGGGATAAGTCTCTTGAGAGCTATTCTGGATGGCAATAGGAACCATAGACAAGCTAATCAAGAATATACTGGTAAAAATCAGTTGAAACCAGTTTAGACCAAAACGATGAGAGAGGGGCTTACGGAATCCCCAAATACTATTAAAATAAGAAAACGGATATGGTAACATAAATCTCTTTCTATAGGCATTTTTCTATACGAGTATTATATAGAGAAATGTTTTTTATTTCAAGCGGGGATAGTAGAATCCTTGGTAAAAGTGAATGTTTGTTATGATTCATCCACTAACTAACAAGGTAATCTCAGCAAGCTCTTGTTTCTCACCAGACAATCGATGTACAAGTTCAAAAATGAAAAAGGGTGGCGAGGGTATATTACCCCTTGTCGCCACCGCTTGTAAGTCCTGAAACGAAGTTCTTTTGCAAGAAGAAGAAAAGTGTACAGATTGGAAGAGCGATGAGGATAGCACCTGCTGAGAAGTAGGCAATCTTCAAGTTCTTCGCATTGTTGACGAAGGTTTGTAGACCAACGGCAACTGTAAAGTATTCTTTCTCACGAAGCAAGAAACTAGAGAGGATATAGTCTCCGAAAGGTCCCATGAAGGCCCAGAGTGCTTGTACGGCAACCATTGGGCGAACAAGAGGGAGAACGATTTGCCAGAAGCGGCGGAAGTGTCCTGCACCATCAAGTTTTGCAGACTCATCAAGAGACATTGGCACGGTGTCAAAGTAACCTTTCATCAACCAAGCATTCATAGGGATACCACCACCGACGTAGAGGAAGATGAGGAACCAGCTATGGTTAAGGGCGTTCAACATGAGGGCCATAACGAAGAAGGCAGTCAAAGCGGCCATTGTAGGCACCATTTGGATAATCAAGAAGAAGACCAAACTTTGCTTACGAGCCAAGAAGTTGTAACGGCTGTAGGCATAACCAGCAAGTACGATAATACTTGTCTGAACGACCATAGTGACCAAAGCGATGATCAAAGTATTAAGGTACCATGTACCGTACAAGGTTTCTGTAAAGAGTCCTTTGAAGTTATCAAGACTAAAGTTGACATTGCTGTCGAGTTTGAAGGCCACAACGTTACCGGCCTTGAAGGCTGACATAATCGTGATTAAAAGTGGATAGATAATGACGATTGAAAGTCCAATCAAGTAGAGGTAAGTGAGGGTTTGAGTCAGTCTACGTTTGAGTTTGATTGAGTTATTCATCTTAGACGTCCTCCATATCAAATGCGTGTAGTTTCTTGAATGCAATCATAGAAATAGAGATGACAATGATTGAAATAATCAAGGTAACGGCAGCTGCCATAGAGTATTGAGGAGCTGTACCAGTCGTCAAACGGTAAATCCATGAAATCAAGATGTCGGTTGAACCAGCTCCACCACCGACACTACCAGGACCCCCACCATTGAAGAGGTACATGATAGAGAAGTTGTTGAAGTTGAAGGTGTATTGGCTGATCAAAGTAGGTGCCGCAACAGCCAAAATCATTGGGAAAGTAATGTTGCGGAATTTTTGCCAAGCGTTTGCACCATCGATATAAGCTGCTTCATACAAGTCATTTGGAATAGACTGAAGGATACCGAGAGTCAAGACATAGATATAAGGGAATCCAAGCCAACCTTGCATCATAATCAAGGCAATTTTAGTCCAAGTTGGGTTTGTCTTCCAAGGGATAAGAACGCCATCTAAGAAAGGAAGAACCTTAGCAAAGAGAGGGATAACTTGAGTATTGATAGCACCAACACTATCGTTGAACATGTTTGAGAAAGTCAAGATAGTGATGAAGGCTGGAACCGCCCAAGGTAGAAGGAAGATAACACCAAAGATACGTTTCCCCTTGATGAATGGTTGGTTAGCAATAATAGCTGTAAAGATACCGAGTACGATTTGCAAAGTAGATGCAGATAAAGCCCAGATAATAGTCCAAGAAAGAACAGAACCGAAGGCTGAACGGAAGGTACTCAAGCTCCAGATATTTGTGAAGTTAGTCAATCCAACCCAATCCAACAATTTATTTGGTGGTAAATGTTGGAAATCATAGTTGGTAAAGGCAATCATCAAGGTTACAATAACTGGGAAGATGATAGCAAATGTCATGGCAACATAAGATGGGATGATGAGTAAGTATGGGAATCCATTTTCATAGATACCTTTAATCATATCCTTCAATGTCAATGGGACAGGAATGCCATTATTGATACGTTTTGCAATAGTGTGCGCGTCTTTAATATTGAGAATATAAAAGGCTAGGTAAACAATTACAAAAATAGAGTGAAATGCACCACGAATCAACATGAAGAGAGAGTTATCACGTCCAGGTTTTTCACCGAGTGTGATCAAATTGCTCAATTCAGGTGCTGCAAGTGCTACAAAATAGAGGACAAAAACTACTGTTACAGCAAGGAAGATAAAACCTTTAGCTTTTTGTTTGTTATAGATTTGCCCCAACCCAGGAATCAATGAAAGCAAGGCTGCTTTTTTTGGTTGTTGTTCCATGAGTGCTCCTTTCATAAGATATGAGCTCAGAGCTCGATGCTAATCAGCAAGGTTACTGAAAACATTGTCAGTGTATTTAAAAATCAAGGGAGATGTTTGAATTATCTCCCTTGAAGCAATCAATTAGTTACCAAATTTTTGTTGGATTGTTTCTTTGATCAATGTTACAGCATCATTAGCAGCTGTTTTAGCATCTTTCTTACCGCTTACAGCGTCAAAGAGCATTGTTTTAGCTGGGTCCCAAACTGTTGACATTTGAGAGATGTTTGGCATTGGTTGAGCGTTCTTGAACTGTTCGATAACGGCAGTTGTCAACTCATCTTTTTTACCTTCTGCGTAAGCACGAGCTTCAGTGTTCGCTGGGATTTCGTTAGTAGCATCGTAGAATGCTTTTTGTTGTTCAGTTGAAACAAGGAAGTCTACAAATTTTTGAGCGCCTTCAAGGTTCTTAGTGCTTGATGGGATGATCCAAGCTTTACCACCACCAAAGGCTGCGTAGTTTTTACCGTTTGGAAGAGTTGGGATAGTTGCAACACCGTAGTTTACTTTAGCATCTTTGAATGCTTGAGCTTTCCAAGGACCGTCGATGATTGCAGCTGTTTTACCTTCTTGGAATTGAGTTTGGATCAAGTTTCCAGCACCTTCAGTATCTTGCATACCTTTAGGCCATTTGTCGTACCAAGTTTTAGCGTATTCGATACCTGCGATAGCACCATCGTTAGCAAGACCGATATCTTTAGGATTTTTACCGTTGTCACCAAATACGTAAGCACCGTTACCAGCAAGAAGTCCGTATGCGTAGTAGAAGTTAGTCCAGTCAGCTAGGAAAGCAGTTGTTTTTCCTTCTTCACCAGCAAAAGCGTATTTGCTATCTTTAGCAAGGTTTTCTAAGTCAGCAAATGTTTTTGGAGCTTCTTTAATCAAGTCTTTGTTGTAGTACATAACAAGTGACTCGATAACAGCTGGAGCACCGTAAACTTTTCCACCAACAGTTACAAGAGATTTAGTAGTGTCATCTGTTTTAGCACCGTCGCTCAAAGTTACTTCTGAAAGTTGTCCGTCAGTACCAAGGCTACCTACACGGTCGTATGGAGCCATCATAACGTCAGCGGCTTTACCTGATTGGTTATCAAGTGAAAGGTTGTCAAGTCCACCTAATTGGTCACCAGTTTTAATAGTAACTTTTACACCAGCTTCTTTTTCGTAAGCTTTTGCAGCTGATTCTGCGAATGCTTTATATTGATCTTCAACGTAGAAAGTGATTTCTTGACTTCCTGATGCAGAAGAATCAGCAGCTTTATCAGCAGTTTTGCTTCCGCAAGCTACCAAAAGCAAGCTAGCAAGAGTAGCAGTACCAAGTACAGCTGCGCTCTTCATGAATTTAGTTGACATAGTGTATTCCTCCTAAAGAATAACAAATTTTAATTTCGAGGAAACGCAAACGTTTTCCCTTATGACCCTAGTATAGCACAAACAGAAAACGGTTGCAAGCGTTTTTTATAAAATTTTTTAAAAAGCTTAAAGTTAAGAAAAACTGAAAACTGTCCCTACAATAGGAAGAAAAGATAAATAATTAAGTAAAAAATGTTCGGAAATGGACAAATGGAAACGATTGCGCAAATTTTTTGAAAAAAATATCAAGTTAAGAGAAGAAGATATAGTAAATTTTATTTTTAATAATATAAATAAATCAAAAAAAGTTTTCTAAAAACGCTTGCATTTCTTTTGGAAATGGGTTATACTTTAATTAGCGCAAACGTTTGCGCAAAAATTGAAGTAATTAACAATATAAACACTTGAGGTGCTAATATGAAAAAACGTCAAAGCGGTGTGTTGATGCACATCTCATCACTTCCAGGAGCATACGGAATCGGATCATTTGGTCAAAGCGCCTATGATTTCGTTGACTTCTTGGTTCGTACTAAGCAACGCTACTGGCAAATTCTTCCTTTGGGAACAACTAGCTATGGAGATTCTCCATACCAATCATTCTCAGCCTTTGCTGGAAACACTCACTTTATCGATCTTGATATTTTGGTAGAACAAGGCTTGTTGGAAGCAAGCGATCTCGAAGGTGTTGATTTTGGTAGCAACCCAGCTGAAGTTGACTACGCTAAGATCTACTATGCACGTCGTCCACTTTTAGAGAAAGCTGTTAAACGTTTCCTTGAAGTTGGAGATGTCAAGGATTACGAAAAGTTTGCTCAAGAAAACCAATCATGGCTTGAACTATTTGCTGAGTATATGGCTATCAAAGAGCATTTTGACAATCTTGCTTGGACTGAATGGCCAGATGCTGATGCTCGTGCTCGCAAAGCTTCAACTCTTGAAAGCTACCGTGAGAAATTAGCTGATAAACTTGTTTACCACCGTGTAACTCAATATTTCTTCTTCCAACAATGGTTGAAATTAAAGGCATACGCTAATGACAACCACATCGAAATCGTAGGAGACATGCCAATCTACGTGGCGGAAGACTCAAGCGATATGTGGGCAAATCCACATCTCTTCAAAACAGATGAAAACGGAAAAGCAACACACATTGCAGGATGCCCTCCTGATGAGTTCTCTGCAGACGGTCAGCTTTGGGGCAACCCAATCTATGACTGGGAAGCAATGGATAAAGATGGTTACAAATGGTGGATTGAACGCTTGCGTGAAAGCTTTAAAATCTACGATATCGTTCGTATCGACCACTTCCGTGGATTTGAGTCTTACTGGGAAATCCCTGCTGGTTCTAAAACAGCGGCACCTGGTAAATGGGTGAAAGGACCTGACTACAAACTCTTTGCAGCGGTTAAAGAGGAACTTGGTGACTTGAACATCATCGCAGAAGACCTTGGATTCATGACTGATGAAGTTATCGAGCTTCGCGAGCGTACTGGCTTCCCAGGAATGAAGATTCTTCAATTTGCTTTCAACCCAGAAGATGAAAGTATCGACAGCCCTCACTTGGCACCAAACAACTCAGTTATGTATACAGGAACACACGATAATAACACTGTTCTTGGGTGGTACCGTAATGAAATCGACGATGCAACTCGTGAGTACATGGCTCGTTACACAAACCGTAAAGAGTATGAAACAGTTCCGCATGCAATGCTTCGTACAGTCTTTTCATCAGTAAGCTTTATGGCTATTGCTACTATGCAAGACTTGCTAGAGTTGGATGGTTCAGCTCGTATGAACTTCCCATCAACTCTTGGTGGAAACTGGTCATGGCGTATGACAGAGGATCAATTGACTCCTGCTGTCGAAGAAACTTTGCTTGACTTGACTACAATTTATCGCAGAATCAATGAAAATTTGGTAGAATTAAAGAAATAAGACATTATCAGGAGACACAAAAATGTTACCATTAAAAGAATTTGTACAAAATCGTTACAATAAATCTATCGCAGAATGTAGCAACGAAGAGCTTTACCTTGCTCTTCTTAACTACAGCAAACTTGCTAGCAGCCAAAAACCAGTCAACACTGGTAAGAAAAAAGTTTACTACATCTCAGCTGAGTTCTTGATTGGTAAACTCTTGTCAAACAACTTGATTAACCTTGGTCTTTATGACGAAGTTAAAAAAGAACTTGCTGATGCAGGTAAAGAGTTGATCGAAATCGAAGAAGTAGAATTGGAACCATCACTTGGTAACGGTGGTTTGGGACGTTTGGCAGCCTGCTTTATCGACTCAATCGCTACACTTGGATTGAACGGTGACGGTGTTGGTTTGAACTACCACTTTGGTCTTTTCCAACAAGTGCTTAAAAACAACCAACAAGAAACTATTCCTAACGCTTGGTTGACTGACCAAAACTGGTTGGTTCGCTCAAGCCGTAGCTACCAAGTGCCATTTGCACACTTTACATTGACATCTACTCTTTACGATATCGATGTACCTGGTTACAAAACAGCTACTAAAAACCGTTTGCGTTTGTTTGACTTGGATTCAGTTGATTCTTCAATCATCAAAGATGGTATCAACTTTGACAAGACAGACATCGCTCGTAACTTGACTCTTTTCCTTTACCCAGACGATAGCGATAAACAAGGTGAATTGCTCCGTATCTTCCAACAATACTTCATGGTTTCAAACGGTGCACAATTGATCATTGATGAAGCAATCGAAAAAGGAAGCAACTTGCACGACCTTGCTGACTACGCAGTTGTACAAATCAACGATACTCACCCATCAATGGTGATTCCTGAATTGATCCGTCTTTTGACTGAACGTGGTATCGAACTTGATGAAGCAATCTCTATCGTTCGTAGCATGACTGCCTACACAAACCACACAATCCTTGCTGAAGCCCTTGAAAAATGGCCTCTTGAATTCTTGGAAGAAGTGGTTCCTCACTTGGTACCAATCATCAAAGAATTGGACCGCCGTGTTAAAGCAGAATACAAAGACCCAGCTGTTCAAATCATCGATGAGAATGATCGTGTACACATGGCGCACATGGATATTCACTACGGATACAGCGTAAACGGGGTTGCAGCTCTTCACACTGAAATCTTGAAGAACTCAGAGTTGAAAGCTTTCTACGACATCTACCCAGAAAAATTCAACAACAAAACAAACGGTATCACATTCCGTCGTTGGCTCATGCATGCTAACCCAAGCTTGTCTCACTACTTGGATGAGATTCTTGGACGCGAATGGCACCATGAAGCTTCTAAATTGGAAGACCTTCTTTCATACGAAGACAAGGCTGCTGTCAAAGAAAAATTGGAAAGCATCAAAGCTCACAACAAACGTAAATTGGCTCGTCACTTGAAAGAGCACCAAGGTGTGGAAATCAATACAAACTCTATCTTTGATATCCAAATCAAACGTCTTCACGAATACAAACGTCAACAAATGAATGCTTTGTATGTGATCCACAAATACTTGGACATCAAGGCTGGTAACATCCCTGCTCGTCCAATCACAGTATTCTTTGGTGGTAAAGCAGCTCCTGCCTACACAATCGCTCAAGACATCATCCACTTGATCCTTTGCTTGTCAGAAGTGATTGCAAACGACCCAGCAGTAGCTCCACACTTGCAAGTGGTAATGGTTGAAAACTACAACGTTACTGCAGCAAGCTTCTTGATCCCAGCATGTGATATCTCAGAACAAATCTCACTTGCTTCTAAAGAAGCTTCAGGTACTGGTAACATGAAATTCATGTTGAACGGAGCTTTGACTCTTGGTACTATGGACGGAGCTAACGTGGAAATCGCTGAGTTGGTTGGCGACGAAAACATCTACATCTTTGGTGAAGATTCAGAAACTGTTATCGACCTTTACGCAAAATCAGCTTACAAATCAAGCGAATTCTACGCTCGTAAAGCGATCAAACCATTGGTTGACTTTATCGTGAGCGACGCTGTTCTTGCAGTTGGTAAGAAAGAACGCTTGGAACGTCTTTACAACGAATTGATCAACAAAGACTGGTTCATGACTCTTCTTGACTTGGAAGACTACATCAAAGTGAAAGAGCAAATGCTTGCTGACTACGAAGACCGTGACGCATGGTTGGATAAAGTCATCGTCAACATTGCCAAAGCAGGATTCTTCTCATCTGACCGTACAATCGCTCAGTACAACGAAGATATCTGGCACTTGAACTAAAATGAAACAAAAAAACGCATCTTAAATAGATGCGTTTTTTGTTATTAGGTTCATTCACAGTGCTTTTCCAACAAGAATCTCTGCTTCGATAGTAATTTCTGTCAACTGAGTCCAGTCAATCTTGCTTTGATCAACGTGAAAGAGTATGGGGGTCATGCTTAGTAAAGCTTGTCTTTGCTCTGCTGTGATGGGTTTGGTCAGAGAAGCAATCTGGCTAGACTGGATGATGAAGTGTTCCTGGAAGTGTTCCTTGATATCCTGATTGGAATAATCCTTCTTTGTCAGTTGATCCTGTGCCAATTGACGGATTTCCTTGAGGTGATTTTCAGTAGGGATGACCTTGATTAAGATTCCGTCTTTGGATAGGACACGGCGAAATTCTCCGTAGTTGGCAGGAGAGAAGACATCCAGTAGGACATCCATGCTAGCGTCTTTGATAGGAAGGCGAGCCAAGTCACCAACAAACCAGTTGATTGCCCAGTTGGGCTCGCTCTTGGCAGCGATTTGGACCGAGTCTTTTGAAATGTCAAAGGCATAAAAGGTTTTATCAGAGTGACTTTCTTGGAGTTTGCGAGAGTAGAAGCCTTCACCACAGCCGATATCCAAGACTGTTTTTGTGAATGGTTTAGTCGCTAGTAAGTCTGAGATGCCTTTTAAGATAGCTTGATAAAAGCCAGCTTCTAGGATTTGCTGGCGATTTTGGAAGTTTTCCTTGTCGTAGTTGGCGGACTGCTTGATTTGAGGGGCTAGATTGACGTAGCCGAATTTTGCCAGGTCGAAAGAATGACGATTGCTACACTTGAGACTAGTTTCTACTACGGTCAGATTTTCTTGGCAGATAGGACAGGCAAAGGCAGTCGCAGAAGCAAAACGCTGGAGTTTTGGTTTGAGGTTTGTATTCATAGTTTTAGTCTAGCAAAAAAAGGACTGGATGGCAAATGCCTCCAGTCTGTTTTTTAGTATGTTAGAACGAAGTATTTTTTCTTACCACGGCGGATAACAGTGAGTTCATTCTCTAACTTATCTGCGTCACTCAAGACATAGTCAAGGTCTTGGATGCGATCGCCGTTGACGTAGATAGCTCCATTTTGAACATCTTCACGGGCTTGGCGTTTTGAGTTAACCACACCAGAAGATACGAGCAATTCTACGATGTTGTGATTTTCGTCTGCTTGTACTTGGTAGTTTGGCACACCACGAAGTCCTTGTTTAAGTTCTTTGACAGAAAGGTTTTTGATATTTCCGGCAAAGAGTTGCTCAGTGATGTTGAGGGCTTCTTTGTAGGCTTCTTCTCCGTGGACAAGTGTTACGACTTCACGAGCGAGGACTTTTTGAGCCAAGCGTTCGTGTGGCGCCGCTTCAAATTGTTTGCGGATGTCTTCAATCTCATCAAGTGACAAGAAAGTAAAGATTTTCAAGAAGCGAACAGCGTCAGCGTCCATGACGTTCATCCAGAATTGGTACATTTCGTATGGAGAAGTCTTTTCAGGATTGAGCCAGACGGCGTTTCCTTCTGATTTACCAAATTTCTTACCAGTTGCGTCTGTGATGAGTGGAACAGTGATTACGTGACCAGTCTTGTCAGCCTTACGACGAAGCAATTCTGTACCAGCAGTCATATTTCCCCATTGGTCAGAACCACCGATTTGAAGGGTTACATTGTGCTCTTGGTTCAAAACAAAGAAGTCATAACCTTGCATGATTTGGTAGGCAAACTCAGTGTAAGAAATCCCTGTTTCAATCCGTTTCTTCACAGACTCCTTGCTCATCATGTAGTTGACAGTGAAGTATTTTCCGATATCACGGAGGAAGTCAATGAAGCTGATGCTGCCAAACCAGTCGTAGTTGTTGACCATGACAGCTTTATTTTCACCATTTTCAAAGTCAAGAAAGCGAGAAAGTTGTCCTTGGATAGACTTGACCCAGCCATCCACTGTGTCTTTTGTTTGGAGACTACGTTCAGCATCTTTGAAGGACGGATCTCCGATGAGACCTGTAGCACCGCCAACGAGCGCATAAGGTTTGTGACCTGCTAACTGCAAACGACGACTTGTCAAGATTGCGACAAGGTGACCTAGGTGAAGGCTGTCAGCGGTTGGATCGTAGCCAGTATAATAAGAAACTTGACCTTCTTCTAGGGCTTTACGCAAAGCTTCTTCATCAGTCGTTTGAAAAATCAAACCACGCTCTTTTAGCTCATCAAAAATGTGCATGTGTCTTTTCTCCTTTTTAAAATATTGTTTCTACCTATTGTACCACAAAGTGAGGAAATAACCTAGTAAAATCGGGAAGAAAGTTGTTGCTTGGACTTTTTTGGAAACGAGTGAAATATGGTATAATAGCACTAGCTTATACTCAATGAAAATCAAAGAGCAAGCGAGGAAGCTAGCCGCAGGTTGCTCAAAACACTGTTTTGAGGTTGTGGATAGAACTGACGAAGTCAGTAACACATATACGGCAAGGCGAGACTGACGTGGTTTGAATTTGATTTTTGAAGAGTATTATTTTCAGAGAAATAGATAAAAACAGTTAAGAAAGGGGCTGAAAGATGTCTCATATTATTGAATTGCCAGAAGTCTTGGCCAACCAGATTGCAGCAGGAGAAGTGATCGAACGTCCTGCCAGCGTAGTTAAAGAGTTGATTGAAAATGCTATCGATGCCGGCTCAAGCCAGATTGTTGTTGAAATTGAAGAAGCTGGTCTTAAGAAAATCCAAATCACCGATAACGGTCACGGGATTGCCCACGAAGAAGTAGAGTTGGCTCTCCGCCGTCATGCGACCAGTAAGATTAAGAATCAAGCGGATCTTTTTCGGATTCGAACCCTTGGTTTTCGTGGTGAAGCCCTGCCCTCTATTGCTTCTGTCAGTGTTTTGACTTTGTTGACTGCGGTGGATGGTGCAAGCCACGGGACCAAACTAGTGGCTCGTGGGGGAGAAGTTGAAGAAATCATCCCTGCGACTAGTCCTGTTGGGACCAAGGTTTGTGTGGAGGATCTCTTTTTCAACACACCGGCTCGTCTAAAGTATATGAAGAGTCAGCAGGCAGAGTTATCTCATATCATAGATATCGTTAACCGTCTAGGCTTGGCTCATCCTGAGATTTCCTTTAGCCTGATTAGCGATGGCAAGGAGATGACACGGACAGCTGGTACGGGGCAACTGCGCCAAGCCATTGCTGGGATTTATGGTTTAGCCAGTGCTAAAAAGATGGTTGAGATTGAGAATTCGGACCTAGATTTTGAAATTTCAGGTTTTGTCTCATTGCCTGAATTGACACGTGCTAATCGTAACTATATTAGTCTTTTTATCAATGGCCGTTATATCAAAAACTTCCTACTCAATCGAGCTATTTTAGATGGTTATGGTAGCAAGCTCATGGTGGGGCGTTTTCCGCTGGCTGTTATTCACATCCATATCGATCCTTATCTAGCAGATGTCAATGTGCATCCAACCAAGCAAGAAGTGCGGATTTCCAAGGAAAGAGAGCTGATGGCGCTAGTTTCAGAAGCTATCGCAAAGAGTCTAAAGGAGCAGACCTTGATTCCAGACGCCTTGGAAAATCTTGCCAAATCTAGCATTCGCAATCGTGAAAAAGTAGAGCAAACCACTTTACCATTGAGAGAAAATACGCTCTACTATGAAAAAAATGAACCGACAAGACCAAAACAAGCTGAGGTGGCAGACCATCAGATGAACTTGACTGAAGAGAAACAGGATTTGAACCTCTTTGCTAAGGAAACCTTAGACCAGATGACCAAGCCTGCCAAACTGCATTTTGCAGAGAGAAAGCCTGCTAGCTATGACCAACTGGACCATCCAGAGTTAGATCTAGCTAGTTTGGATAAAGCTTATGATAAGTTGGAGCGCGAAGAGTCTTCGAGCTTCCCAGAGTTAGAATTTTTCGGGCAAATGCACGGGACCTATCTCTTTGCTCAAGGTAGAGATGGGCTCTACATCATAGATCAACATGCAGCTCAGGAGCGGGTTAAGTACGAGGAGTACCGTGAAAGTATTGGCAATGTTGATCAGAGTCAACAGCAACTCCTTGTGCCCTACATCTTTGAATTTCCAGCTGATGATGCTCTTCGTCTCAAGGAAAGAATGCCTCTCTTAGAGGAAGTCGGCGTCTTTCTAGCAGAGTACGGGGAGAACCAATTTATCCTAAGGGAACATCCTATTTGGATGGCAGAAGAGGAAATCGAGTCAGGTATCTATGAGATGTGTGATATGCTCCTCTTGACCAAGGAAGTTTCTATCAAGAAATACCGAGCAGAGCTGGCCATTATGATGTCCTGCAAACGCTCAATCAAAGCTAACCATCGTATCGATGACCACTCAGCTAGACAACTCCTCTATCAGCTCTCTAAATGCGACAACCCCTACAACTGTCCGCACGGACGCCCTGTTTTGGTCCACTTTACCAAGTCAGATATGGAAAAGATGTTCCGTCGCATTCAAGAAAATCACACTAGCCTACGAGAACTAGGCAAATACTAATACTCTTCGAAAATCTCTTTAAACTGCGTCAGCCTTACCTTGTCTAACTTAAGTTATGCCTACGGTTAGCTTCCTAGTTTACTCTTTGATTTTCATTGAGTATAAATTGAAGGGAAAATTATGTACGAATATCTAAAAGGTATCATTACCAAAATTACTGCCAAATACATCGTTCTTGAAGCTAACGGCATCGGCTACATCCTACATGTAGCTAACCCCTATGCTTACTCGGGACAAGTCAATCAGGAAGCGCAAATCTATGTCCATCAAGTTGTTCGCGAAGACGCTCATCTCCTTTACGGTTTCCGTTCAGAAGACGAGAAAAAACTCTTTCTCAGCTTGATTTCGGTGTCGGGCATTGGTCCTGTATCAGCTTTGGCTATCATTGCAGCAGATGACAATGCAGGCCTCGTTCAAGCCATCGAGACCAAGAACATTACCTACTTGACCAAATTTCCTAAAATCGGGAAGAAAACAGCCCAACAGATGGTGCTGGACTTGGAAGGTAAGGTGGTTGTGGCCGGTGACGACCTCCCTGCTAAGGTTGCAGTTCCATCTAGCAGTGACAACCAAGAATTGGAAGAAGCTATGGAAGCCATGTTGGCCTTGGGCTACAAGGCAACCGAGCTTAAGAAAATCAAGAAATTCTTTGAAGGAACTTCAGATACTGCTGAAAACTACATCAAGTCTGCTCTTAAGATGTTGGTGAAATAGGAGAAGAAGATGCCAAAACGTTGTGGCTGGGTCAAAATGACCAATCCGTTATATGTAGCCTACCATGATGAGGAATGGGGAAGGCCCCTCCATGATGACCAGGCCCTTTTTGAGTTACTCTGTATGGAGACCTATCAGGCTGGACTATCTTGGGAAACGGTACTCAATAAACGGCAGGCTTTCCGAGAGTCTTTTCATGCTTACCATCTTCAACGCGTCGCAGAGATGACGGATGAAGAACTGGAATCCTTGTTAGACAATCCAGCTATCATCCGCAATCGTGCCAAGATCTTTGCGACACGGGCCAATGCTCAAGCCTTTCTACAAGTCCAGGAGGAATTTGGATCGTTTGATGCTTATCTTTGGTCTTTTGTAGATGGGAAAACCATCGTCAATGATGTTCCAGATTACCGGCAGGTTCCAGCGAAGACAGCTCTTTCTGAGAAGCTAGCCAAGGATCTTAAAAAACGTGGTTTTAAGTTCACCGGACCAGTCGCAGTTTTATCCTTCCTACAAGCAGCAGGCCTGGTTGATGCCCATGAGAATGATTGTGAATGGAAAAACGGTGATTAGTGAGTATAGGTAACTAGAGTATCTGAGAATATAGAAAAAAAAGCTGAGAAATTCTTCCCAGCTTTATTTGTTATAGTCAAAGTGGATGACTTGCTCCGTTGCATCTACATACGCGTGGACTCCAAAGGGGACAATTGCTCTTGGAGTTGCATGGCCGACATTCAGATTATAGACAATCGGGATATTGCTATCAATGATATCCAATAGTGCCTCTTTATAGTCGTCATAGAAAGTTTCATCCATAGGTTTTCCGACCAAGAGTCCACTGATGACCTCGAATATACCAGTTTCCTTTAAAGTCCGCAACATCTTTTTGAAGTCGTCAGGTTCAGGCTTTTCTTCGCTTGTTTCTAGCAAGAGGATTTTTCCTTCCCAGTCTGACAAGTCAGGGAAAAGTTTGTATTTTTGGCAGAGGTCTGTGCTATCTGCGTGTAGAGAGTTGTCAAAAATATCATAGAGAGACTCAAGACAACCACCGAGGATTTCTCCCTCAAACTGAGCATTGCCTTGTAACAAGTCAAAACCTGTATTTGCATGGCTGACACGAGGTGTTCCCAAGGCTTTGGGACTAAAATCAGTCCGTTCCTCATACCAAACGTTACTAGGGCGAATTTCTGAGATTCTTCCAGTCTCAATCAATTCTTTAAAGTAGTGGCGGCTATATGGCAACATTTCTTTGTCTAACTCACAAATGTCTGCTAGAAATGATTGGCCGTAAAAAGTCTTGATTCCTAGTTTATGCAACATGAGATGGTTCATGGTCGTATCCGAGAAACCGAGAAAAATCTTTGGTTTGATAACCTTTTGTAGTTGGTCATTTTCAAAAAGATAAGGTAGCAAGCGATAGGTATCGTTTCCACCGATGGCGCATAGAATCATGTCGATGCTATCATCAGAAAATGCCTGAATCAAATCCTCCGCACGAGCTTCGGGATGTTCTTTGATAAAGTCTAAGCCTTTTAGTGAATGAGGTAAAAAGATAGGATTGAGTCCGAGGTCCTTGAGACGTTGGACTCCCAAGTCCACTTCGTGTTTGACAAAGTCTTCTCCGATAATGCCACTAGACAAACTAACAATACCAATAGTAGAAACCATATCTCATCCTCCTAGAAATAAATTGATGCTATTGTATCACAAAAGATGAGGGGAAACAACAAGAATTAGAGTCAGAAGAAGACTTTTAGATCAAGAAAGTAGTAAAAAAGCAACCAATCGTGTGGTTGCTTTTATAGTAGTTAATTTCTTATAGAGCAGTAAGGAAGGTCAGTCCGCCAAGGATAACCCCAGCCGAGTTTGGAATGATTAGAATCCAGTCTTTCTTAGGCTCTTTTGTCCATCCATAAATGACCCAGATTAAGCAAGAGACTGCTGCTGATAAAGGTTGAAATGGTTGAGCTTTGTTTCCTTGTAAATTGGCAAAAATTTGGGGGATGTAGGCTATAAATACAATAATCCCGATAAAGGCACCAATTGAACCAACAATTTGATTAATTCTCTGTTTAGTCATATATATTTCTCCTTATTACTTTATTAGTATAACAGAAAAACAACTTGGATTCAAGGATAAAACCTCGGGATTCCAAGGGAAGACTTTACATTAGAATGTTATTAGAAAATGTGTTTACTTCTTTTGAGAATCGAAAAATGATTTGGAACTACAAAAAAAGTAGTCTGTCTACAAAACACACTACTTTTATTGTTTATCTTAATATCTAGCAGGTCCTGCACTTGCGCTCTTGATGTTGAAACGTTTCTTGAGGTAGAAACGTAGGGCAAGGAGAGCTCCTCCAATCACCAATAAAACAAGTGGTGGGAGGCTGATGTTAATGGCTTGTGGAAGGAAGTTACTCAAGAAGAGGATGAAGACCCAGGCAAACATGGTTGCTAACATAACCAAAAGTGATTTCCAGAATGGTGGGCGTTGGCTACGGTCAGTATCTGGTCCGTAGTAGCGGTAGATAAAGTGGTAGAGCAGGTAAAAGGCAACTCCACCAAAGGCCCCTACACTGATAAGTGTTACCAATCCGTAGGCCACAGGTTGGTTTGAGAAGAAGCTCATCAAGGCGCTAACTACTGCAAATAATCCTGTGATGAAAAGGGCTGAATCCAACATCATCAATTTTGGATCGTCATTTTCCTTTGGATGTTCTTTTTCGTATTGCTCTTTTTCACTAAAGCTGTGAGCCCAGTGAGTTGGTGCTCCGTAGATAGAACGAGCAGTCACTCCCTTTGGTTGCTCCTCAAGGATATGAGGAATCACTTCTTCAAGGATAGCCTTGATTTCAGCATCTGTCTTTCCGTCCTTGAGAAATTGTTGGGTTGCAATGTGGATAAATTCTTGGTTTTTCTTTGTTAATTCTTTTAAATCAATCTGTGACATAATAACTCCTGTTTAGAACCATTTTTTATGGATGAGGTAAAGAGTGAGAGAAACACTCATAGCAAAGGCGATAAAGACGATGAGCCAGAAAGCGTGCGGTTCTCCGTTTAAAGGAATTTCATTATCCTTAAAGTTCATTCCGTAGGCTGAGAAAATCATAGTCGGGATAGACATAACGATGGTCACGAGGGCCAAGGTTTTCATGATATTGTTCTGGTTGTTTGAAATGATAGAAGCGAAGGTCTCTGTCATAGAGTGAAGGACGTTTCCATAGATATCCGCCATCTCGATGGCCTGTTGCGTTTCAATCAAGGTATCTTCAAGTAAGTCTTCGTCTTCAAGGTATTTCTTGATATTGCTCGTTGCGCTGGTCAATTTTTTAATCACGCGCTCGTTTGTCTTAAGAGAGGCCTTGAAGTAGACGATGGTCTTTTCCAACTCCATGAGTTCAATCAATTCTTCATTTCGAGTAGATTTGTGAAGTTGAGTTTCGATTTGCTCACTCTTGCGTTCAATTGAACGAAGGGCTGTCAGATAAATTTCAGCGTTGCGGTAGAGGATTTGAAAGATAAAGCGCGAACGCATGAAGGTATAGAAATTCCGAAGTCTCCGATTGATAAAGATATCAAGAAGTGGCAGTGGCTCCAAGCAAGTGGTAATAATAGCCTCTTCGGTGATGATAATTCCCAAGGGAATAGTCACATAGTAGGTGCGATTATTTCTCTCCTCGGTAATGGGAACGTCTACGATGATCAGAGTGTATTCATCTTCAATGGTAATACGAGACATTTCTTCGGCATCGAGTGGTGCACGGAGGTCAGCGATATCAATATCAAAAGCAGAAGCGATTTCCATCGATTCGCTCTGTGTAGGATTGACGAGATTGATCCAAGTGCCCGGCTGGAGCGTATCGATCTCTTTAAATTCAGTTGTTGTTGAGAGAAAGACTTGTTTCATATCTCCTATCCTTTCCTAATCTATTCTGTGTTTAAGTGATTTTTAGCACCGTACTATTATACTACAAAATCGGCTTTTTTGGTAATAGAATTTCACTTTTTTTGGTATAATGGAAAGCAACAATGGACTAGAAAGAAGTAACATGCAAGATAAGATTGTCATCCATGGGGCACGCGCCCATAATTTAAAAAATATTGACGTGGAAATTCCACGTGACAAGCTAGTTGTGGTGACGGGGCTGTCGGGTTCGGGCAAGTCGAGTCTTGCCTTTGATACCCTTTATGCAGAAGGGCAACGCCGCTATGTAGAGAGTCTATCAGCCTACGCTCGTCAGTTTTTGGGCAATATGGAAAAGCCAGATGTGGATTCTATCGATGGTCTCAGCCCTGCCATTTCTATTGACCAGAAAACGACTAGTAAAAACCCTCGCTCAACGGTTGGGACAACGACAGAAATCAACGATTATCTACGTCTCCTCTATGCTCGTGTAGGAACACCCTATTGTATCAATGGGCATGGGGCTATCAAGGCTTCGTCTGTAGAGCAGATTGTCGACAAGGTTTTGGAGTTGCCAGAGCGCCAGCGTCTGCAGATTTTGGCTCCTGTTATTCGTAAGAAAAAAGGGCAACATAAGACGCTGATTGAAAAGATTCAAAAGGATGGCTATGTTCGTGTCCGTGTCGATGGGGTTGTCTATGATGTGACCGAAGTTCCTGAACTTGAAAAGAATAAACAACACAACATCGATGTGGTGGTAGACCGTATTATCATCAAGGAAGGTATCCGTAGTCGTCTCTTTGACTCCATCGAAGCAGCCCTTCGTATCGCAGAAGGTTATGTGGTCATCGATACTATGGATGATTCAGAGTTGCTTTTTTCAGAACACTATGCCTGCCCAGTCTGTGGTTTTACAGTTCCGGAACTAGAACCTCGTCTCTTCTCCTTCAATGCACCATTTGGTTCTTGTAGTGAGTGTGATGGTTTGGGAATCAAGCTAGAGGTTGATACGGACTTAGTAGTGCCAGATGCTAGCAAGACTCTTCGTGAGGGAGCCTTAGCGCCTTGGAACCCTATCTCTTCTAACTATTATCCAAATATGCTGGAACAAGCCATGACAGCCTTTGGAGTGGATATGGATACGCCTTTTGAGGACTTGTCTGAGGAGGATAAACATCTCATTTTTTATGGTTCAGATGGGAAAGAATTCCATTTCCACTATGAAAATGAATTTGGTGGAGTTCGTGATATCGATATTCCATTTGAAGGAGTGCTTGGAAATATCAAGCGTCGCTATCATGAAACAAATAGCGACTACACTCGTACACAAATGCGTCTCTATATGAACGAGCTGACTTGTGGCACCTGTCATGGTTATCGTCTCAATGACCAAGCCTTGTCTGTTCGTGTAGGAGGAGAGAAAGGACTCCATATCGGAGAAATTTCAGACCTCTCCATCGCAGACCATTTGGAAGTTATTGACCAGCTAACCCTATCTGAAAATGAGGCTATTATCGCTCGTCCTATCCTGAAGGAAATCAAGGACCGCTTGACCTTCCTCAATAACGTGGGTCTTAACTATTTAACGTTATCCCGCTCGGCAGGAACCCTATCAGGTGGGGAGAGTCAACGTATTCGTTTGGCAACCCAGATTGGTTCCAATCTCTCAGGAGTTCTCTATATTCTTGATGAGCCGTCTATCGGTCTTCACCAGAGGGACAATGACCGTTTGATTGCCAGTCTGAAAAAAATGCGCGATTTGGGTAACACTCTCATCGTGGTAGAACATGATGAAGACACCATGCGAGAAGCTGATTATCTGATTGACGTTGGTCCTGGAGCGGGAGTCTTTGGTGGAGAAATTGTTGCTGCAGGAACGCCTAAGCAGGTAGCTCGCAACAGCAAATCCATTACAGGACAGTATCTATCAGGGAAACGCGCGATTCCTGTACCGTCAGAACGCCGTGTAGGCAATGGTCGCTTTATCGAAGTGACTGGAGCGCGTGAAAACAACTTGCAAAATATCACCGCTCGCTTCCCGCTAGGGAAATTCATTGCGGTAACGGGTGTTTCTGGTTCAGGGAAGTCGACCCTCATTAACAGTATTCTCAAAAAAGCCATTGCACAAAAGCTCAATCGCAATTCAGACAAGCCTGGTAAGTTTAAATCCATTACAGGAATCGAGCATATCGATCGTCTGATAGACATTGACCAGAGTCCAATTGGACGAACACCGAGGTCTAATCCTGCGACCTATACAGGTGTCTTTGATGACATTCGAGACCTCTTTGCTCAGACCAATGAAGCCAAGATTCGTGGCTACAAAAAGGGTCGCTTCAGTTTCAATGTCAAGGGTGGTCGCTGTGAGGCCTGCTCGGGTGATGGGATTATCAAGATTGAAATGCACTTCTTGCCAGATGTTTACGTAGCCTGCGAAGTCTGTCATGGGACTCGCTACAACAGTGAAACTCTAGAAGTTCACTACAAGGAAAAGAATATCTCGCAAGTCTTGGATATGACCGTCAACGATGCGGTTGAATTTTTCAAACACATTCCGAAAATTCAACGCAAACTCCAGACTATCAAAGATGTTGGTCTAGGTTATGTGACCTTGGGACAACCAGCTACGACACTTTCTGGAGGGGAGGCCCAGCGTATGAAGCTGGCTAGTGAACTCCACAAGCGTTCGACCGGTAAGTCCTTCTACATTCTAGATGAGCCAACGACTGGGTTGCATACTGAGGACATCGCTCGTCTACTCACCGTTTTGTCCCGCTTTGTCGATGATGGCAATACAGTTCTCGTCATTGAGCACAATCTGGATGTCATCAAAACAGCAGACCATATTATCGACCTAGGACCAGAAGGTGGTGTTGGCGGTGGTACTATTATCGCAACAGGAACTCCAGAAGAAGTAGCTGCCAATGAAGCTAGCTATACAGGACAGTATTTGAAAGGAAAGTTACATCATGAATAAACGTGTGCAAGCATTTTTAGATAAAATGCAAGAAAAAGAACTAGATGGTATCATTATTAATAATCTTAAAAATGTCTACTATTTGACAGGATTTTGGGGTTCAAATGGAACGGTCTTCATCAGCCGTGACCGTCAGGTCTTAGTGACAGATGCTCGCTATATTATCGCTGCCAAGCAAGAAGTTACTGGCTTTGAGATTTTTGCAGAACGTGATGAGTTGGCAACTATCGCAAAGATTGCAAAAGATATGGGCCTTTCTCGTATCGGATTTGAAGATGAGATTTCAGTTTCTTATTATCATCGCATGCAAACCGCCTTTGAAGGTTTAGAACTAGTTCCACAGACACAGTTTGTTGAAGCCCTTCGTATGATTAAGGATGAGACAGAGATTGCGACTATTCGTAAGGCTTGTTCCATCTCAGACCAAGCTTTCCACGATGCTCTTGACTTTATCAAGCCAGGTAAGACAGAAATTGAAATTGCCAACTTCCTGGACTTCCGTATGCGTGAATTAGGCGCTGCTGGTTTGTCTTTTGATACCATCCTAGCGAGTGGTATCAATTCTTCTAAACCCCATGCTCACCCAATGCACAAGCCAGTAGAACTAGGCGAAGCAATCACTATGGATTTTGGGTGCCTTTATGACCACTATGTCAGTGATATGACACGTACCATCTACCTAGGTCATGCCAGTGATGAACAAGCAGAAATCTACAACACTGTTTTGAAGGCTAACCAAGCTCTGATTGACCAAGCTAAGGATGGCTTAGGTTTCCGTGATTTTGATAAAATCCCTCGTGATATTATTGTGGAAGCAGGCTATGGAGAATACTTTACACACGGTATCGGGCACGGTATTGGACTTGATATCCACGAAGAACCTTACTTTAGCCAAACTTCCAAAGAAGTTATTAAATCTGGTATGGTCTTGACTGATGAACCTGGTATTTATATTGAAGGTAAATACGGGGTTCGTATCGAAGATGATATCCTGATTACAGATACCGGTTGTGAGTTATTAACCCTTGCTCCAAAAGAATTAATCGTAATCTAAGAAAAATGAGATAAATCGTTGACTTTTACTAGTTAAAGGTTTATACTGAAAGGCGAAAACGGTAGGTGAGGCTACCATAGGGATACGGATGACTACCGCAAAGCAGTGGAGACACTACTCGTTGGTCAACAGTCCTGGTCGCGAAGGTCAAGACTAAGCTCATTACATCGCCCTATGGAGTTAAAGCTTGAACGAAAACAGACAATAAGTTTTTTAGTCCTGCCATTTTATGGCAGGACTTTCTGCTGTTTTAAAACAAAGAAAGGAGACAAACGATGCAAATTGACGATCATCCAGAACCGCACATACACAGCCAATCGCTGATTTGTGTCGTTCTGTCCTTATAAAGTGATTGGTCCCCGTGTATGAAATTATCATTCATACAGATAGGAGAAACCAATGAAAACTACAAAAGAAAGATTAGCAGCAGCTATTCAAACTCCATTCAAAGAAAGTCTAGCTTTTTACCATACAAGTCTAAAAGGCTTAGATTCAGAACAAGTCGAAGAAAACCGTGACCTATATGGTGAAAACACCATCACAAAGGGTCAAGAGGATTCCATCTTTAAAAAGATTTATGAGTCCATTATCAATCCTTTCACAATCATTTTGCTTGTGATTGCCTTTATCTCTCTCGTTACAAACGTCTGGCTTGCCAAACCTGGTCAAGAGGACCCGACAACCTCTATCATTATTGTTGTCTTGGTTTTGATTTCAGGAGGCATCCGTTTTGTCCAAGAATTGCGGAGTGACAAGGCAACAACCAATCTTTCAAAAATGATTGTCAATACAGCAACTGTTATTCGCGATGGTCTTGAACAAGAGTTACCCATCGATGACTTGGTTGTTGGAGACCTCGTGAAATTGAGCGCTGGAGATATGATTCCAGCAGATGTCATCTTATTTGAATCACGAGACTTTTTTGTTCAACAGTCAGGTTTGACTGGAGAAAGTGATGCAGTCGAAAAGCTTGCTTTAAATAAAGCCACCAATCAAAATGTAGATAGCCTACTAGAAGCAGAATCTTTGGCATTCATGGGGACAAACGTTATCTCAGGAAGTGCTACGGCTATGGTTCTAGCGGTTGGTGATGATACCATGATGGGAGCCATTGAACAAACTCTCAACACCTATGATGAGCCAACTTCTTTTGAACGTGAAATGAACAGCATTTCTTGGCTCTTGATCCGCTTGATGCTTATCATGGTTCCAATTGTGTTTTTCGCAAATGGTTTGACCGACGGAGACTGGCTAGAGGCTGGAGTATTTGCCTTGAGCGTCGGTGTCGGTCTTACACCAGAAATGCTTCCGATGATTATTACAGCCAGCTTAGCCAAAGGTTCCATTATCATGGCCAAGGAAAAGGTGGTCATCAAAAAACTCAATGCTATCCAGGACTTAGGAGCAATCGATATCCTATGTACGGATAAAACTGGGACTTTAACGCAAGATGAGATTGTCTTAGAATACCCCTTGGATATCCATGGTGATTTGGATATGGCGGTTTTAAGAAGGGCTTATCTAAATTCACATTTTCAAACCGGTTTGAAAAACTTGATGGACCGTGCCATCATCAGTAGAACTGAAAAAGAAGCCAAGGAACACGTTATTCTACAAAATTTGGATACTAGCTTCCAAAAAATCGACGAACTTCCATTTGATTTTGAACGTAGACGCATGAGTGTCATTGTCAAAGATGATAGCAATGTCGTTAGTATGGTTACCAAAGGCGCTTTAGAAGAAATGTTGAACATTTCGACACATGTGGAGTACCGTGGAGAAGTCATCCCTCTTACTGAAGACATTCGTCAAGAAGTGTTGGCAGAAGTTGGTCAATTAAACCGTCAAGGTTTGCGTGTCTTAGGTGTTGGTTACAAGTCAGGTCTACGTGAAGATTATGCCTATGCTGTGACTGATGAAAGTGACATGATCCTTACGGGTTACCTTGCCTTCTTGGATCCACCAAAACCATCTGCAGCACCCGCTATTCAAGCTCTACTTGAGCATGGTGTCAAAACAAAAATTTTAACTGGGGATAATGAAAAAGTAACCCAAGCCATCTGTGAAAAGGTTGGTTTGGATGTTGAACACATCCTTTTGGGCGCTGAGATCGACCAAATGACAGACCAAGAATTGGCAGAAGTGGTTGAAAAAGTAACAGTCTTTGCTAAATTGTCACCTGACCAAAAAGCGCGTATCATTCTACAGTTAAAGAGAAATGGTCACGGTGTTGGTTATATGGGTGACGGTATTAATGATGCCCCATCTATGAAGGTGGCAGATGTTGGAATTTCCGTTGATACAGCAGTAGATATCGCAAAGGAAACAGCGGATGTTATCTTGCTAGACAAGGATCTCATGGTTCTTGAAACTGGTATCGTTGAGGGCCGTAAGGTCTACGCCAACATGACAAAGTACATCAAGATGACCGTCAGTTCAAACTTTGGGAATATCTTCTCACTCCTTGTTGCGAGTATCTTCTTGCCATTTTTACCAATGGCTCCTGTTCATCTCATTGTTTTAAACCTAGTCTATGATTTGTCTTGTGTGGCATTGCCATTTGATAATGTGGATCAAGACTTCCTCAAACAACCCCATACATGGGAAGCAAAATCTATTACGCGATTTATGGTTTGGATGGGTCCAATTTCATCTATCTTTGATATTTTGACCTTTATTTTCCTCTATTTTATCATTGTTCCTTTTGTGACAGGCTATCATTATGTTCATGGTTCTGAATCTGCCCTTCAGTTTATTATCTTGTTCCAAACAGGATGGTTCATCGAATCTATGTGGTCTCAAACCATGGTTATCCATATGCTTCGTACAGCAAAAGTTCCTTTTGTACAAAGCAGACCAGCTTGGCTTGTGATTTTTACAACTTTGGTTGCGGCTTTCTTCGTAACTAGTCTACCTTATGGCCCACTAGTGAATATCCTTCGTTTAGCTCCATTGGGACTGCCATACTTCTTGTTTTTAGTCGGTATTATTTTCTTGTACATGTTTAGCGTCACCGTTATTAAGAAGTTATACATTAAGAAGTACCAAGAGTGGTTATAGTTCGTGTTTTGTTAAGAAAAAAGGAGAAAAATGAGCAAAAAAGTTAAATTTTTTTAAAAATAGGTCGCAAGTCGGATGTTTTTTATGGTATAATAGAATAAACTGATAGTAACATGTAGCGAAAGGGGTAGGTACATGATCAAAATTTATACAGTCTCAAGTTGTACTAGCTGTAAAAAAGCGAAAACCTGGCTTAATGCCCACCAGTTAAGTTATAAAGAACAAAACCTCGGTAAAGAGGGGATTTCTAGAGAAGAATTATTAGATATTCTAACAAAAACAGACAATGGAATTGCGAGCATTGTATCATCAAAGAATCGCTACGCTAAAGCTCTTGGAGTTGATATTGAAGATTTGAGTGTCAATGAAGTGCTTAATTTAATCATGGAAACACCACGCATCCTAAAAAGTCCAATTCTTGTTGACGAGAAACGTTTACAAGTTGGCTATAAAGAAGATGACATTCGTGCCTTCTTGCCACGCTCTGTCCGCAATGTAGAAAATGCAGAAGCACGTTTACGTGCAGCACTATAAAACATAAAGGCTGGGAGTGACTCCTGGCCTTATTTGATAGGTAAATAAGGAAAAATGAACATGAAGAAGATAGTTATCGGAACAGTTGCGTTTCTATTTTTACTAGCTGGCTGTGGTCAGAAAAAAGAATCTGCGGAGCCTGCTAAAGATACGACAACAGAAGCTCTCCGATCAACTCTACCAGTCCTAGAAAATGCGAATAACAATACAGTAGTAACCAAGACACTTGTCCTATCCACTGATGAAAATGGAGTTCAGCAAACTCAGACCATTACCTATAAGGGTAAACAATTCTTGACCTTAACGATTCAGCAAAAACGGCAAGTTTCAGAAGAACTCAAGAACTACATTGCCGAGCATGGATTAGAGGAAGCAAAGACGGCCTTGAAAGAAGAGGAAGACAAGGATGAATCAGTCCAAGCTGCTCGTAAAATCCCTGGTTTTAGTCTTGAAACCACTCTCTTAAGTGAAACGGAGATTGAAACGAAAACAAGTTATGATTTTCAAGTTCTAGATGTTAAAAAGGCAAGCGAAAGCGAATATTTAAAAAATGTTGGTTTGGAAAATCTATTAAAAAACGAACCAGAAGAGTATATCGTAAGTCGAGTTGCAAGTGGCGCGACTGTCCAGTAAAGAAGTCGCAGAAAATCAGGCAAAATCAGACTGTGTGATTTGTAGAACGGCTGTGAATGTGCTATAATAGTACTATTCTAAGGAAAGAGGGTGTTAGAATGGGATTTACTGAAGAAACCGTACGTTTTAAATTGGACGATTCCAATAAAAAAGAGATTAGCGAAACATTGACAGAAGTCTATGCTTCCTTGAATGAGAAGGGGTATAACCCTATTAATCAAATTGTGGGCTATGTTCTCAGTGGAGACCCAGCTTACGTTCCTCGCTACAATAACGCTAGAAATCAAATCCGTAAATACGAACGCGATGAGATTGTTGAAGAATTGGTCCGCTACTACCTTAAGGGACAAGGAGTCGATTTATAACCAATGAGAATTATGGGGTTGGACGTTGGTTCCAAAACAGTAGGAGTAGCGATTAGCGATCCGTTAGGTTTTACAGCACAAGGGCTCGAAATCATCCAAATCAATGAAGATCAAGGAGAGTTCGGTTTTGAACGACTCAAGGAATTGGTTGACACCTATAAGGTGGAGCGCTTTGTTGTTGGTTTACCTAAAAATATGAACAATACCAGTGGACCGCGGGTGGAAGCGAGTCAAGCATACGGAGCAAAACTGGAAGAGCTCTTTGGTTTGCCAGTGGAGTATCAGGATGAGCGCTTAACCACGGTTGCTGCAGAGCGCATGTTGATTGAGCAAGCAGACATTAGTCGTAATAAGCGTAAAAAAGTTATTGATAAATTAGCGGCTCAATTGATTTTGCAAAATTATTTAGATAGAAAATTTTAAGACAGAGGAGAAACTATGTCACACGATCACAACCACGATCACGAAGAACGTGAACTTATTACACTTGTAGATGAGCAAGGAAACGAAACTTTGTTTGAAATCCTTTTGACTATTGACGGAAAAGAAGAATTTGGTAAAAACTATGTCCTTCTTGTACCAGTTAATGCAGAAGAAGATGAAAACGGAGAAGTTGAAATCCAAGCTTACTCATTCATCGAAAATGAAGATGGAACTGAAGGTGAATTGCAACCAATCCCTGAAGATTCAGACGACGAATGGAACATGATTGAAGAAGTCTTCAACAGTTTTATGGAGGAGTGATACAGTCTGGGAGACTGTATCAGCCCTGCTTCTAGAAATAAGAAAAAGCAGGAACGTTCGGGGAACGTTTTTAGCCTGACGCTAAAAATAAGAACCGTCAGTAAGTCCAGTGGATGTTTTTAGCCCAACTCCTAGAAACTAGAAAGAGTTGGAATGTCCAGTGGATGTTTTTAGTCCAGATTGAAATTAAAACAAGCTAGGTTCTAGCAAATGAAGTAAAAAGCGAAGAGAGTCTTCGCTTTTTTATTAAGGATTAAGGAGATAAGTGTGTTTGAAGTAGAAAAATGGCTCCATAGTCGGATTGGATTGAATTTTAGATCAGGTTTGGGACGGATGCAAAAAGCAGTGGATTTACTGGGGAATCCTGAGCAAACCTATCCAATTATCCATGTGACGGGGACAAATGGGAAAGGGTCGACTATTGCCTTTATGAGAGAGCTTTTTGTCTCTCACGGCAAGAAAGTTGGGACCTTTACTTCGCCCCATGTTGTCAGCATTCATGATCGCATTTGCATCAATGGGAACCCCATATCGGATGCCGATTTTATTCGTATAGCTGATCAAGTTAAAGAAATGGAGCTGAAACTTCTAGAAACCCACGATCAGTTATCTTTTTTTGAGTTGCTGACCTTGATTGCTCTACTCTATTTTAGGGAGCAAGAAGTGGATCTAGTTTTGCTGGAAGTTGGAATTGGTGGACTACTTGATACCACTAATGTGGTAACTGGAGAGATTGCTGTTATCACGTCCATCGGTCTCGATCATCAGGAGACTTTGGGCGATAGTTTATCAGCTATTGCTGAGCAGAAAGCAGGGATTTTTAAGTCAGGCAAGTCAGCTCTTATTGCCAATCTAGCACCGGAAGCCCAGCTCGTTTGTCAAAGAACTGCTCATGATTTGGATGTGACTCTCTACCAAGCTGATCGAGATTTTTCTTTCAAGAATGGTCATTTTTCTTCTTCTCTTGCGAATCTGAACCAACTAAAACTAGGTTTGGAAGGGGCTTATCAAGAGGAAAACGTAGCTCTTGCCATACAAGCCTTTCTATTGTTTATGAATCAGAGAGGTGAGAAGGTTGATCAAGAAGCAGTACGAGCTGCCTTGCGAGCTACCAGATGGGCAGGAAGGCTAGAAGCTATCACTGAGCACATTTATCTGGATGGGGCTCACAACCTACCAGCCTTGGAGCGTTTGGTTGAATTTATCCAGAAAAAAAATCAACAAGGTTATCAAGCTCAAATTCTTTTTGGAGCTTTAAAGCGTAAAGATTACAGTGGTATGCTTGGCTATCTGACAGAGCATTTACCAGACCTCCCTCTCTATGTTACTAGCTTTGATTATCAAGGTTCTTTGGAAGAGCAGGACTTGGGAGATTATCAGAAGGTTGCTTCTTATCGAGATTTTATAGATGACTTTGAAAATTCTGCAGGGGAGAAAGAGTTACTGTTTGTAACGGGTTCACTCTACTTTATATCAGAGGTTCGTGCCCACCTCTTGGGTTATGAATCTATTAATTGACCTCCCTTCCCTTATTTGATATAGTTGAGGTGGAAGTTTCAGCAATTTTTTCTACTTTTAGCCGCCAAAAGAAAGGAGCTATCATGACATTAAAAAGATTCACACTTTCTCTTGCAACACTGGCAAGTCTTAGTCTCTTAGTCGCTTGTTCAACAAAAGGACAAACAACTTCGGCACCTCAAACAGGCACTAGTTCAGAAGTGATAACAAGTCAGATATCTGAGTCAACAACAGCTAGTGTTACGAATGCTCCAACCATCAATATGGATGGTACCTATAAGGGGCAGGACGAGGGTGATAGCATTACGCTTGTCGTTACTGGTAATACCGGAACGTGGACAGAAGTGGAAGCGGAAGGAGTACAGGAAGTTAAGAAGGTAACCTTTGAACCAGAAAATCAGAAAGTCATCATCGGAGACGACGTCAAGATTTATGTGGCAGAAGAGAACCAGATTATTATCGACGACATGGACCGTGAGGTTTCAGATCGTATTGTTTAAAAAAAATAGATATTTTAAAGGATTTGGATCTGGATAAAACAGGTACAAATCCTTTTTTTATGGATAATTATATGAAAAAAGTTCTATACTCAAGGGCCCGTATTTTAGCCAAAAGTATAGAACTACTGATTTATAGGTTATAATTTATAGGAATCGTTCTTGTAAAAAGTGAGCGACACCATCTTCTTCATTGGTCAATGGTAATTGCTCGTCTGCGAAAGGTAAGAGAGCGGGATTTGCATTTTTCATAGCATAGCCTTTACCTGCAAAAGAGAGCATTTCTTGGTCATTGTGTTCGTCACCAAAGGCAATCAAATTCTGTTTGTCGATATTCATGACATTGAGAAGGTATTCGAGGGCAAAGGCCTTGTGGACACCTTTTGGAGTACATTCTAGAATGTTCAAAGGACCACCCCAAGTGTTAATATTAAGTTGGTGCTTGTAAAAACTATTCATCTCTTCAGCTAGTGCATATTTATCGTCTGCCCTAGTTTGTAATAAAATACAGTTAGGTCCCTTGGTCACTAAGTCAGACTTGAATTGATTTTCTGGGCGAAAGTTTTCAACACCAAATAATTTAGGATCGGCAATTTCTTGGTCTGGGGCCGTAATGTAAAACTTTTTACGATATTCTCCAGCGATAAAGTCTGCCTCAATCTCCTCTTTTCGTTTTACGATATCCAAGAGGTATTTTTTGTCCACAGTCAGACACTTTTCATGTTTCCAAG